>CAXUEV010000017.1:0-15435 GCA_964250105.1 uncultured Sphingomonadaceae bacterium | reverse complement strand
CGCTGCAGTTCGCGACGACCCCGGCGTTCCTCGTCCATTTCGGCCTGACGAGCCGCCGCGACCTGCCCGGCCTCGCCGAACTCAGGGCGGCGGGCCTGCTCGACCGCGTCGCACCCGCCGAACCGGCTGGCGATCCGGACGGCGCTGGCGTAGAGTCCTGAGCGCAAGCGCGCCGCACGGCGGCCGCGGTCGGAGTTTCAGATCATGGGTTCGTTCAGCCTCGTCCACTGGCTCATCGTCATCCTCGTCGTCATCCTGTTGTTCGGGCGCGGCCGCATCTCGGACCTGATGGGCGACATGGCCAAGGGCATCAACAGCTTCAAGAAGGGCCTGGCCGACGACGGCAATGCCCCGCCCGCCTATCCGCCGGCGCCGACCGCCTATGTGCCGCCGCACATCGCGCCGCCGGCCCCGCAGGCCCAGCCGGCGCAGCAGCGCGACGACGTTCCGCGGAGCTAGGCCGGATCGCCGATGTTCGGCATCGATTCCTCCGAACTGCTGCTGATCGCGGTCGTCGCGCTGGTCGTGATCGGGCCGAAGGACCTGCCGCGGGTGATGCGGCTGGTCGGCGGCTGGGTCGGGCGCGGACGGGCGATGACGCGCCACCTGCGCGCCGGCTTCGACACGATGATGCGCGAGGCCGAGCTCGAGGAGATGCAGAAGCAATGGGCGCAGCAGAACGCCGACATCATGGCGGCGACGCAGCCCGCGCCGGTCCCGGCGCACGCATATGATGCGTCGGTGCCGGCGCATGCCTATGACGTGCCGCCGGCCGAGCACGACGCGTCCGCGCTGCCGCACGGCACGGCGATGATCGGCCCGCCGCTCCCGCGCGATCCGGTGCCATGAGCGAGATCGACGACAGCAAGGCGCCGTTGATGGAGCATCTGATCGAGCTGCGGAAGCGGCTGCTGATCAGCTTCGCCGCGCTGCTCGTCGCCTTCGGCGTGGCGTTCACCCAGTCGCGCCACATCTTCGCCTTCCTCGTCCAGCCGCTCGTCCGCGCCGAAGCGCCGGGAGCGCACACCCAGCTGATCTTCACCAAATTGTACGAGGCGTTCTTCGTCCAGGTGAAGGTCGCGGTGTTCGCCGCGGTCGTCATCGCCTTCCCGATCATCGCCAACCAGCTATGGGCGTTCGTCGCGCCGGGGCTGTACAAGAACGAGAAGCGCGCCTTCCTGCCGTTCATCCTGATGACGCCGGTGCTGTTCACCGCCGGCGCCGCGCTGGCCTATTATGTCGTCGCGCCGACCTCGTTCCGCTTCTTCCTGCGCTTCAACGACAATGGTGCGACCACCGGCTTCTCGCAGACGGCGCTGCCGGCGATGGACGATTATCTGTCGCTGGTGATGCACTTCATGATCGGCTTCGGCATCGCTTTCCTGCTGCCGGTGCTGCTGATGCTGCTCGAACGCGCCGGCATCGTCAGCCGCGCCCAGCTCAAGCAGGGGCGACGCTACGCTATCGTCGGCGCGTTTATCGCCGCCGCCATCCTGACCCCGCCCGACGTCATCTCGCAGTGCCTGCTCGCCGTGCCGCTGATCCTGCTCTACGAGCTGTCGATCATCGGCATCTGGTTCACCGAACGCCGCCGCGCGCGCGACGCATCGCGGCTGCCGGTGTCGAGCTGACCGCCCGCCAGGTGACGCTGGGCGGAGTGGGCTACTTCGCCTTGTCTGCGGTCCGCGACACCGCCTTGCCGGCCGAACTCACGTCCTTGCCGGCACCCTCGACGGTATTGCACGCCGTCACGGCCAAGCCGCCGAGCACCGCCGTGGCGATCAATATCTTGCGCATGTCGAAACCTCTCCGTCGTTGTACCGTGCTGTCATAACGGCGCGCGGGCACGATGGCTCCGACTGCGATGACTTAGATTTCTGGAGGAGTGTGGGTCCGACCGCATTCGGGGGGAATGATGCGGCCGGACCCTTGGGAGGACAGCGGGAGCGGGGGGGCATGTACCGCTGTCCAGCCTCTCTAACGGTCGCACCCCGGCGCGGGTTCCCCACAGGCAGGTTTATTTTCCGGACGACACGATTGCACGCGCGGCGGAACCAGCCGAAACGATCGTGCGTCTGCTGCCCGAACGATAATCAGGAAGGAACCGCGATGACCGACACCGCCGCCGACACCAAATTATGGGATACGATCCACGACATCCGCGTCGCGATGCTGACGACCGAGACCCCGAACGGGCTCGAGAGCCGGCCGATGAGCGCCTATGTCGACCGCGACGCCAAGACGATCTGGTTCCTGACCGCCGTCGACAGCAGCAAGACCGACGAGATCAAGGACGATTCGCACGTCAACCTCGGCTTCGCCAACAGCAGCAGCAACACGTTCGTCTCGGTGACCGGCACCGCGCGCGTCGTCCGCGACGTCGCCAAGCAGAAGGAATTGTGGAACCCGTTCGCCGAGGCGTGGCTGCCCGAAGGCCCCGAGGCGCCGAGCGTGGCGCTGATCAAGGTCGATCCGGCGCACGCCACCGTCTGGGATTCGCCGGGCAAGCTGGCGACGCTGTTCCGCGTCGCCAAGGCCAACGTCACCCAGACCCCGCCCAAGGACGACCGGGTTACCCACGTCACGCTTTGAGGCTAGACGGGGAGGATGAGCGAACCGCGCATCCTCCTCATCGTCGGCGGCGGCATCGCCGCGTACAAGTCGCTCGAGCTGTCGCGGGCGTTGTGCCGCGCCGGATACGCGGTTGTGCCGGTGCTGACCGCCGGCGGCGCGCGGTTTGTAACGCGGCTGAGCCTCGCCGCCCTCGCCGGAAACGCGGTCCACGACGATCTGTGGCGCCTCGACGAGGGCGGCGGCATGGGCCATATCGAGCTCAGCCGCAGCGCCGACCTCGTCGTCGTCTGTCCCGCGACAGCGCACCTCCTCGCCCGGATGGCGGGGGGCCAGGCGGACGACCTCGCCACCACCCTGCTGCTCGCGACCGACAAGCCCGTGCTGGCGTTGCCGGCGATGAACGTGCGCATGTGGACCCACGCCGCGACGACCGCCAACGTCGCCCTGCTGCGGTCGCGCGGCGTCGTCGTCGTCGAGCCCGACGACGGGCCGATGGCGTGCGGCGAATTCGGGCCGGGGCGGCTGCCCGAGGTGCCGGCGATCGTCGCCGCCATCGCCGCGCAGTTCGCGCCGAAGCCGCTCGTGGGGCGGCATGTCGTCGTCACCGCCGGCCCGACGCACGAGCCGATCGACCCGGTCCGCTATCTCGCCAACCGCTCGTCGGGCAAGCAGGGGTTCGCCGTCGCTGCGGCGCTCGCCGCCCTTGGCGCGCGGGTGACGCTGGTCGCCGGACCGGTCGCGCTGCCGACGCCGCCCGGATGCACCCGCGTCGACGTCGAGACTGCGCGGCAGATGGCCGCCGCAGTTGTCACGGCGCTACCCGCCGACGCCGCCGTACTCGTCGCCGCGGTCGCCGACTGGGGCGTTACGGTAAGCCCCGCCAAGCTCAAGAAGGCGGCAGGGCCGCCGGTGCTGGCGTTCGCCGAGAACCCCGACATCCTCGCCGCGGTCGCGCACGGCCGCGATCGCCCGCGCCTCGTCGTCGGCTTCGCCGCCGAGACAGACGACCTGCTGGCCAACGCCGCCGCGAAGCGCGGTCGCAAGGGCGCCGACTGGATCGTCGCCAACGACGTCTCGGGCGACGTCATGGGCGGCGACGCCAACACCGTTCATCTCGTCACCGCCGACGGCGTCGAGGCGTGGCCGCCGCAGTCGAAGGCGACGGTCGCTACCCGGCTGGCGGCGCGCATCGCCGCCGCGCTGCTTCAGGAATAGCGTTCGGGCAGATAGGCGTCGTTGGCGCGGTCGGCGAACTTGGTCGTCGTCTTGTGGAAGGTCAGCGGCACGGTGCCGGTCGAGCCGTGGCGCTGCTTGGCGACGATCACCTCGGCGAGGCCATGGAGCTTCTCGGCGCGGTCCTTCCACTTGGCGTATTTCTCGATATCCTCTTCGTCGGGCTGTTTGAGCGCGTGGTAATATTCCTCGCGGTAGATGAACAGGACGATGTCGGCGTCCTGCTCGATCGTCCCCGATTCGCGCAGGTCGGACAGTTGCGGCCGCTTGTCCTCGCGATTCTCGACCGCGCGGCTGAGCTGCGACAGCGCCAGCACCGGCACTTCAAGCTCCTTCGCCAAGGTCTTCAGCCCGCGGGTGATTTCGGAGATCTCCTGCACCCGGTTCTCGTTCGCCGCGCGCGACGAGCCCTGGAGCAGCTGGAGATAGTCGACCATGATGATGCCGACGCCCTTCTGCCGCTTGAGCCGCCGGGCGCGGGTGCGCAGCGCGGCGATCGTCAACGCCGGCGTATCGTCGATGAAGAACGGCAGCTCGGACAACTGCCCGGCGGCGCGCGCGAGGCTGTTGAACTCGGACTGGCTGATCTTGCCCATCCGCAAATTCTCCGAATTGACCCCCGCCTGTTCCGCCAGCACCCGCGTCGCCAGCTGGTCGGCCGACATTTCGAGGCTGAAGAAGGCGACACCGGCCCCGCTCGACTCGGCCGCGTCGATGCCGTCGGCGCGGTCGCGGAGAAAACGCTGCGCCGCGGCGAAGGCGATGTTGGTCGCCAGCGCCGACTTGCCCATCGCCGGCCGCCCGGCGACGATGACGAGGTCGGACGGATGCAGCCCGCCGATCTTAGCGTTGAGCGCGTCGAGCCCGGTCGTATAGCCCGACAGGTGCCCGCCCGACTTCATCGCCCGGTCGGCCATCTCGACCGCGAGCCGCGTCGCCTGGGCGAAGGTCTTGACCGATCCGGCGACCTCGCCCTGCTCGGCGACCTTGTACAGCGCCAGCTCGGCCGCCTCGATCTGCTCGAGCGGCTCGACGCCGGCGGCGGTGTCGAAGGCGTTGGTCGCCATTTCGCGGCCGACGCGGATCATCTCGCGGAGCAAGGCTAGGTCGTAGATCTGCCTGGCGAAATCGCGCGCCGCGATCAGCGCCGCCGACTGTTCGGTCAGCGTCGCCAGATAGGCGCTGCCGCCGATCGCCAGCATGTCGGGATCGGCGTCGAACAGCGGCTTCAGCGTCACCGGCGTCGCCACCATCCGCCGGTCGATCAGCGTCAGCACGGCGTCGTAGATGCGCCCGTGGAGCGGCTCGAAGAAATGCTCGTTGCGCAGCTTGAGCTGGACGTCCTCGACGAGCCGGTTGTCGATCATCAGCGCGCCGAGCAGCGCCGCCTCGGCCTCGACATTGTGCGGCATGACGGGAGCGGGAACGAGCGCCACGGCGCTGCCGCCTGGCGTGAACGGGGTAGGGGCCTGCATGCCGCCATTGTCGCGCAATCGGCGGCAGCGGACAATCCGTGAACAAGCCTGTGGACAGGTGGTGGACAAGCCGCCGCTTCCCACCTGCGGGTGCCGCCGCTACAAGCCGCGCGATGCCGCACCCGCTCGCCCATGTCGACGCTTGGATCTTCGACCTCGACAACACGCTCTATCCGGCGCGGAGCAACTTGTTCGCCCAGATCGACGCGCGGATGAGCCTGTACATCCAGCGCCTGCTGCAGGTCGACGCGGCGGCGGCGCATGTCGTGCAGAAGGGCTTCTTCCACGCCCATGGCATGACGCTCCACGGCCTGATGCACGAGCACGGCGTCGATCCGGTCGATTTCCTCGGCTATGTCCACGACATCGACCTCGGCGTCGTCGAGCCGACGCCGGCGCTCGTCGCCGCCATCGCCCGCCTGCCGGGGCGCAAGCTCGTCTTCACCAACGCCGACACGCCGTACGCGCAGAAGGTGCTCGACCGGCTCGGGCTCGGCACCGCCTTCGAGGCGATCCACGACATCCACGCCACCGGCTATGTGCCCAAGCCCGACGCGCACGCCTATGACGGGCTGTGCGCGGCCTATGCGATCGATCCGCAACGCGCGCTGTTCGTCGAGGACATGGCGCGCAACCTCAAGCCCGCCAAGGCGATCGGCATGACGACGGTGTGGGTCGACAACGGCTCCGAGCAGGGACCGGCGGCGGCCGTCCCCGACTATATCGACTATACGATCGACGACGTCGGCGCGTGGCTGGCCGATGTCGTCGCCGAACTGGAGGGCGCATGACCGACACGCTGATCGCCGCGATCGAGGCCGGCTGGGACGCGCGCGCCGAGGTCACGCCGGCAACCCGTGGCGATGTGCGCGATGCGGTGACCGCCGCGATCGACGGCCTCGACGACGGCAGCCTCCGCGTCGCCGAGCCGGTTACCGGCCCGGACGGCGACGAGTGGCGCGTCAACCAGTGGCTGAAGAAGGCGGTGCTGCTGTCGTTCCGCTTGCATGACAACGCGGTCGTCGACGGACCGCTGCCGGCCTACGACAAGGTGCCGTCGAAGTTCGCCGGCTGGGGCGAGAACCGCTTCCGCGCCGCCGGCTTCCGCGTCGTCCCCGGCGCGATCGTCCGCCGCGGCGCCTATGTCGCGCCGGGCGTCGTGCTGCTGCCGAGCTTCGTCAACATCGGCGCGCGCGTCGGCGAGGACAGCATGATCGACGCCTGGGCGACCGTCGGCAGCTGCGCCCAGATCGGCCGCGGCGTCCACGTCTCGGGCGGCGCCGGCATCGGCGGCGTGCTCGAGCCGCTCCAGGCCGGTCCGGTCATCGTCGAGGACGGAGCCTTTATCGGCGCCCGCGCCGAAGTCGCCGAGGGCGTGATCGTCGGCGCCGGCGCCGTGCTGGCGATGGGCGTCTATCTCGGCGCCTCGACCAAGATCGTCGACCGCGCCACCGGCGAAGTCTTCATCGGCCGCGTCCCCCCCTACGCCGTCGTCGTCCCCGGCACACTCCCCGGCAAACCCCTCGCCAACGGCATGCCCGGCCCGAACCTCTACTGCGCCGTCATCGTCAAGCGCGTCGACGCCCAGACGCGGGCGAAGACGGCGATCAACGAGCTGCTGCGGGATTGATCGTTCCCTGCGATGCGGCGGCGTGGCACGACCGCCGTTGGCGACGGCGGCCGAGAGCGGCGGCGCGTCGTCGGTCGACGGATCGAAATCTGATATCCCGGCCCGTGTCGCGATCACGCTCGATCTCGTCGAGCGACTCAAGCCCCGTCAGCGTCGGTGCCTCGACTGACCGACGAATGACAGCCGGTTGGCAGCGATCGTGCGCAGCTCCGCCGGGCCCAGTCCGAGCTTGGTCGTCACATATCCCCAAGCCTCCGGGATCGACGGCGCGGCAGGTGTGAGCAGGTCGGAGCCGTAGAGCACGCGCGCCGGTCCGAGCTGGCGAATGCGCCGGGCGATCAGCGCCGCGTCGGCGGTCGTCGTTTCGCGGGTGACGACGGTCGCGAGATCGAAATAGGTTCGTCGCAGCCGCGGGTCGCGCCGCTCCACCGCGGATGCAAAGACGGCGAGCACCTCGTCCGCCTGCTGGGGGTAGCCGGGTCCAGCGCCGCCGAAATGGGCGATGATGACGTCGCTGTGGGGCGTCAGAGGAAGGAGCGAATCGATGAACAGCCGCGCGTCCGGTGCGCCGAAGTTCTCGCCGCCCCGCGCGCGCATGTGGACGAGCACCGGCACCTTGGCTCTGCCGATCAGCGAGAATAGCGCGACCATCCGCGCCAGCTGCCCCGCGTCGCGCAGCGACACGCCGCTGTTGCCGAAGTGCAGCTTGACGCCCCGCATCCCCGGCAGGGCGAGGCACCGCTCGATCTCGCGCAGGGCCTCGTCGCGCAGCGGATTGACGCCGCAGAACCCCAGCAACCGGCCGTTGGTGCCCGCGACCTCGACCGACGTCCAGCTATTCTCCTCGCGCGTACGGCGATCCGGATCGGCCAGGCCCTTGCGCTCGTCGGCCATGCTGTAGCCGGTCGACAGTACCACCGCCCGAGCCACCCGCGCGTCGTTCAGCTTCCGAACGAGTGCCGATGCGTCGAATAGGGGAAGGTTGACGATTCGCGCGAACTCGGGGCTGATCAGATGCTGGTGATAATCGACCAACGGCGCGCTTGGCGGCGACGACGCCGGGCCGGTGGCGCAGCCCGCAGCAGCCAGCGGTGCCGCACACAGGATCGTGCGAAGAGGTGGCATATCGAGATAGTACACACGGCGAAACGCCGATCAACCCACCGCCGGCCAGTCATGCCGCGGCGATGTGGACGCCTCTCTGCTGCCCCATTATCGTCGTGCGATGCGATTCAGCCTGTCGTTCGCGGTCGCGCTGGCGACGACCTTCGTGCCTTCTACCTTGGCGCGGGCGACTCAGTCGGATGCCTGCGTCTTGGGGGCGAGCGATCGCGCGTGGCTCGACCGTTCTGTCCGCGGGTGGCTCGCGACGCGGCGCGACATACTCGAGGCGCCCGAGCCCGCCCGCCTCGACGCGGTCGTGTTCGATCAGCAGTGCACTCTCAGGAGCAGTGCGGCGATGCGTACCGGGCGACCGGATTGGCGCGGCGCGCGCATCCTTGGCGATACAGTCATCGTTGCTTCCCAGCCCATGCCCGTGGGAGTCGTCTCCGCCACCGTTGGCGCCGATGTCGCGACGAGCTTCGTCATGTCGACACCCAGCGTCTGGGCGAAGCACCATGTATCGTCGGCGGCGTTGGGGCTCGAGCCGCTGATGTCGGCCGTGTTGATTCACGAGGCGTCGCACGTCTTTCAGATGGACACCTACGGCAAGCAGGTCGAGCAGGTGCAGAAGGCCAGCCGGATCGCCGACGCGGATTTCGACGACGACGCGATCCAAACGCGCTTCGGCCGAGAGGCGCATTTTGCCGCGTCGATCGCACAAGAGACGTCGCTGTTCTTCGCCGCGGCGCACGCTGGTGACCTGACCCAGGCGAGACGCCTGGCGCGCGCCGCCCGCACGATGATGACCGAGCGGGAGGCGCGCTATTTCGTCGGCGACCAGGCCTATCAGAAACGCGCCGAAGATCTCTGGCTGACGATGGAAGGTTCGGCGCAATGGGCGGGTTACCGCTGGCTTCAACTCCCTGCGGCCAAGGACGGCGGCGGCTTCGACCGCCAGACGGCGATGGCCGGCTTCGGTAAGCGGGGCCGATCCTGGACGCAGCTGCTCGGCTTGGCGATCGCTCTGACGGTCGAGCGGATCGGCCCGGCAGGCTGGAAACGGCATATCTTCGGCGACGGACGCAAGACGCTGCTGCAACTACTCGACGATGGACTGACGCCGCCGACGTGATCCGGAGCGGCGTCCGGGCCGAGCGCCGGCGTTTGCCCGCCTATCGCCTCCCGACCTTCTCGGGCACAAGGCGAGGCCTGGGCAACGCTGCGTGGCGCGATGAATTTCCTGCAGTTCCTGAACTCGCTCGACGAACTCCTGTACGAGTTGATGAGCTGGTTTGTCTTCTTTCCGGTGACGATGTGGCGGCTGCTCCGCCGTCCGCTGGCGACGATGCGCTATGCCGAGGAACAGCTGGTCCTCGCGCCCGACCGCCAGTATCGCGCGACGGTCAGCCCGCCGATCATGCTGGTCCTGACCGTCGCCGCGATCCAGGGCATCGACCTTGCCGTCGACGGCACCAGCCCGATCGTCGCCAGCCGCCACGGGCTCGCGGGGCTGGTCGACGACAACACGTCGTTGTTCCTGCTGCGCCTCGTGCTGTTCGGCGCGTTCGCGCTGATCCTGGCGACGCGGAAGGTCATGCGCAGCGCCGCCAATCTCGATCGCGACACGTTGCGGCCGGCCTTCTACGCGCAATGCTATGCCATTTCGCCGTTCGCGCTGCTGATCGGGACCGGCACGGTCGCCGTCGCGCACTCCCGCTATCCGGTGCAGGTCGCCGGTCTCGCCGCGCTCGCCGGTGCCTTCCTGTTCTACGGCATCGTCCAGGTCCGCTGGTTCCGCCGGGAGCTCGGTCAGTCGGTCCTGCGTTCGCTCGTCGACGCCGCGATCGGCATGATCGCCGGCGTCGCCGTCACGCTCGGCGTCGCGCTGCTTTTCCGATGACGGCCTCGCACACCCTCACCCCGCGAGTACCGGCGTCTGCTGGTGCTGCACCACCGTCCACTTACCGTCGTCGCCTTCGCGGTAGGTCGAGGTGCAGCGGGCGTCGTACGCCTCGGCGTCGGGCTTCTCGGCGAGGACGCGGTAGGCGATGACGATGATGCTGTCGTGCGGGCGCGACAGGCGGGTCTCGCTGAAGTCGACCTTGTCCCAGCGCGGGGTGTTCGCCACCGCCGTCGCGGCCTCGTCGCCGGTGACGATGTACGGCGGGCCGGGCACGACCATCAGGCAGGCGGCGTCGATCGATTCGCGGTAATGCGCCTCGTCGGCGCGCCACAGACTGTCCTCGAACGCCCAGGCCTGATCGTCGTTCATCGTCGTGCTCCCAGATTGACCGCGTCGCAACGCGCCGGCCGCGCTTCGGGTGCCGCGGTCAATTCAGCGCAGCGACGACCTCTGCGCTGGTCCAGTGCAGCGGGCCGTTGACGCGCCACTTCTCGCGGCCGGCGGCGTCGTAGAGGATCGACAGCGGCAGGCCCTTGGCGTCGAGCTTCTGCGCGTAATTGCCCGGTTGGTCGAGATAGGGCTTCAGCGTCGTGAACCTGCCCGGCGCGAAGAACTTCGTCACCGCCGGCCAGCCTTCGAGGTCTTGGCTGATCGGCAGCACCGTCAGCCTGCCCCCCTGCGTCCGGGCGAGCGCGTCGAGGTCGGGCATCTCGGCGACGCACGGCACGCACCACGTCGCCCATAGATTGACCAGCACCGGCCCCCCGCGGAACGCGGCGAGGCTGGTCGCCTTGCCGCCCGTCGCCTCGAACGCGACCGCCGGCGCCGTCTCGCCGGCATGACTGCGGTCGATGACGCTCAGCTTCGCCGCCGCGCTTGCTTGCGGCTCCGGAACCTTTCCCTTATCGCCGGGCGCGGATTGGCCGCACGCGGCGAGGCCGAGCAGGAGCGTTCCGATCACGACGCGCAAGGACAGTTCCAATTCGCTGTGGGGCGGCCGCTTCGGTGCCGGGCCGGCGGCGGTGATGCGCGACATTAACGCCTCGATCCCGTTCGACAAGCGGCTGTGGCGTCAGGACATCGCCGGCAGCAAGGCGCATGTCGCGATGCTCGGCGCCTGCGGCATCGTCGACCCCGCCGACGCCGACGCGATCTCGGCCGGGCTCGACACGATCGCCGGCGAATATGCCGGCGGCGGGCTGTTCGAGAACCTCGATCTCGAGGACATCCACATGCACGTCGAGGCGCGGCTCGCCGAGCTGATCGGCCCCGCCGCCGGTCGCCTCCACACCGCGCGCTCGCGCAACGACCAGGTGGCGACGAGCTTCCGCCTGTGGGTGCGCGATGCCGTCGACGCCGTCGACGCCGGGCTGGCGGCGTTCGTCGCGGCGCTGCTCGCCCGCGCCGAGGAGCATGCGGCGACGATCATGCCCGGCTTCACCCATCTCCAGATCGCCCAGCCGGTGACGCTCGGCCATCATCTGATGGCCTATGTCGCGATGGCGGCGCGCGACCGCTCGCGCTTCGCCGACGCGCGCGCGCGGATGAACGAATGTCCGCTCGGCAGCGCCGCGCTGGCGGGCACCGGCTTCCCGATCGACCGCGCGGCGACGGCGGCGGCGCTCGGCTTCGACCGGCCGACGGCGAACTCGCTCGACGCCGTGTCCGACCGCGACTTCGCGCTCGATTTCCTGTCGGCAGCGGCGATGACCGGGCTCCACCTGTCGCGTCTGGCCGAGGAGATCGTCATCTGGGCGAGCCAGCCGTACGGCTTCGTCACGCTGCCCGACGCCTTCTCGACCGGCTCGTCGATCATGCCGCAGAAGCGCAACCCCGACGCCGCCGAACTCGTCCGCGGCCACGCCGGGCGGCTGCTCGGCTGCCTGACTGCGCTCGCGGTGACGATGAAGGGGCTGCCGCTCGCCTATTCGAAGGACATGCAGGACGACAAGCCGCCGGTGTTCGAAGCGTACGACCTGCTCGCGCTGAGCCTCGCGGCGATGACCGGCATGATCGAAAGCCTGACCTTCAACCCGGGTGCGATGCGCGCGGCGGCGGGGGCGGGGTTCTCGACCGCGACCGACCTCGCCGACTGGCTCGTGCGCGAGGCCAGCGTGCCGTTTCGCGAGGCGCATCACATCACCGGGCGCGCCGTCCGGCTCGCCGAGGCGTCGGGCGTCGGGCTCGCCGACCTGCCGCTCGCCGAGCTGGCGGCGCTCGACGCGCGCATCGATGCCGGCGTCTACGACGTGCTGTCGGTCGAGAACTCGGTCGCCAGCCGCACCAGCTTCGGCGGGACCGCGCCGGTCCGCGTCCGCGAGGCGATTGCCGCCGTCCGGGCGCGGGCGTGAGGATCGCGATCCTCGCCGCGCTGCTCTTGGTCGCTTGCGGCAAGCAGGGCGAGCTCGCCTATCCGGTGCCCGCCGGGACCAAGCCGCCGCCGGTCGACCCGGCCAACCTGCCGTCGAAGCTGCTCCAGCGCACGCCGCAGGAGGAGCCGGCGCGGGTCGACGACCCGCTGAAGAAGTCCGAGGAGCGGCGCGACGACCGCTTCAACCTGCCGCCGCCGGGCTGACATGGATTATTTCACCGCTAAAGCTGGCGTCCTCCACGCCGAGGACGTCGATCTCGAGCTGCTGGCCGATGCGGTCGGCACGCCGTTCTACTGCTATTCGACCGCGACGATCGCGCGGCATTACCGCGTCTTCGCCGAAGCCCTGCGCGAACTCGACGACCCGCTCATCGCCTATGCGGTCAAGGCCAATCCCAACCTCAGCGTCGTCGCCACGCTGGCGCGGCTGGGGGCGGGAGCCGACGTCGTCTCGGAGGGCGAGATGCGCCGGGCGCTCGTCGCCGGGGTGCCGGCGGCGCGCATCGTCTTCTCGGGCGTCGGCAAGACCCGCGGCGAGATGGCGGCGGCGCTGGCGGCGGGCATCCACCAGTTCAACGTCGAGAGCGAGGCCGAACTCTACGCTCTGTCCGACGTCGCGACCGCGCTCGGCGCGACCGCCGCCGTCGCGCTGCGCGTCAACCCGGGAGTCGATGCGAGGACCCACGCCAAGATCTCGACCGGCGGCGCTGAGAATAAGTTCGGCATCCCCGCCGACCGCGTGCCCGCCGCCTACGCCCTCGCCGCGTCGCTGCCGGGCTTGCGGCCGGTCGGCGTCGGCGCGCACATCGGCAGCCAGCTGACGACGCTCGCCCCGCTCGAGGCGACCTTCGCGCTGCTCGGCGACCTCGTCGCGCGGCTGCGGGCGGCGGGCCTTGCGGTCGCGCAGGTCGATCTCGGCGGCGGTCTCGGCATCCCCTACCGCCCCGGCGAGCCGCTCCCGCCGACGCCCGCCGACTATGGCGCGCTCGTCGCCCGGATGACCGCGGGCTGGGGCGTGCGGCTGGTGTTCGAGCCCGGGCGGCTGATCGTCGGCAACGCCGGCATCCTCGTCGCGCGCGTCGTCGGGCTGAAGGCGGGCGGCGCGCGCGGCTTCGTCGTCCTCGACGCGGCGATGAACGACCTGCTGCGCCCGACGCTCTACAACGCGTGGCACGACATCCGCAGCGTCCGGCCGCGCCCCGGCCGGATGACCGCGACCGTCGTCGGCCCGGTGTGCGAGACCGGCGACACCTTCGCCGAGGACCGCGACCTCGATGCTCTCGAAGCGGGCGACCTCGTCGCGCTGATGACCGCGGGCGCCTATGGCGCGACGATGGCGTCGACCTACAACTCGCGCCCGCTGGTGCCCGAGGTGCTGGTCGACGGCGCCGCCTGGGCGATCGTGCGGCCGCGGCAGGATCTCGACCAGCTGTTGGCGCTCGACCGAATCGCCCCGTGGCTGGCACAGGACGGACAGGCGACAGGAGAACGGGTGGCATGATCAGGCGAGTGCGCAAGGCGGTGTTCCCGGTCGGCGGCATGGGCACGCGCTTCCTGCCGGCGACCAAGGCGGTGCCCAAGGAGATGCTGCCCGTCGTCGACCGGCCGCTGCTGCAATATGCCGTCGACGAGGCGCTGGCGGCGGGGATCGAGCAGATGATCTTCGTCACCGCGCGCGGCAAGTCGGCGCTCGAGGATTATTTCGATGTCGCCGGCGAGCTCGTCGCCAGCCTCAAGGCCAAGGGCAAGGCGGCCGAGCTGGCGGTGCTCGAGACGACGCAGCTCGCGCCGGGCAACATCGCCTATGTCCGCCAGCAGGAGCCCGCCGGGCTCGGCCACGCCGTCTGGTGCGCGCGCCACATCACCGGCGGCGAGCCGTTCGCCGTGCTCCTGCCCGACGAGCTGCTGTGGTCGCCCGAGGCGCCGTGCCTCCGGCAGATGGTCACCGCCTACGAACGCGTCGGCGGCAACGTCATCGCCGTCGTCGAGGTGCCGGCCGAGCATGTCGACCGGTTCGGCATCGTCGATCCGGGCGCGGTCGACGGCCTGCTGACCGAGGTCCGCGGCCTGATCGAGAAGCCCAAGCTCGGCCAGGCGCCGTCGCGGCTCGCCGCCGTCGGGCGCTACATCCTCCAGCCCGAGACGATGACGCAGCTGTCGGCGCACAAGCGCGGCGCCGGCGGCGAGATCCAGCTGACCGACGCGATGGCCGAGCTGATCGGCCACCAGCCGTTCCACGCGCTGACCTTCACCGGCCAGCGCTTCGACTGCGGCGACAAGGCCGGGCACATCAACGCCAATATCGCGCTGGCGCTCGCCCGCCCCGACGTCGCCCCGGCGGTGCGCGCCTATATCGCGAGCTTGGGCATCGCCTGACGGAACGCGTACGGCGGCGACGGGTTGGTGCCGAAACAATTCTTGGGAGGCCCGCCCGTGCGCACGACGACCATCGCCATCCTGATCGCCGCGCTCGCCGCCGGCACCGCTACCGCCGCGCCGTGGCAGAGCATCGGCCAGCGCAAGGCGGTCCTCGATAAGCAGATCGACTCGGGTGTCACCGGCGGCTCGCTGACCGCCGCCGAAGCGGCGCGCATGCGCACCGATCTCGCTGCCATCGAACAGCGCGAAGGCGACTACCGCCGCTCCGGCGGCCGCCTGACGTCGCGCGAGCGCACCGACCTCGACACCCGCTTCAAGACGCTGACGAAGAAGCTCACCGAAGAACAAAGCGACCGCCAGGTAAAATAACCCTCTCCCACTTGGGGAGAGGGGTAGAAAGTGCCGATGGACTTCCTCCCGATCTTCGTCCGCCTGACCGGCGAGCGCGTCCTGCTCGTCGGAGACGGGCCCGCCGCCGACGCCAAGGCGCGGCTGATCGCTGCCGCCGGCGGCATCGTCGTCCGCGACCTGCCCGCGCGCCTCGCCTTCGTCGCGCTCGACGATCCCACGGCTGCCGCCGACACCGCCGCCCGGCTCAAGGCGCAGGGGCTGCTGGTCAATGTCGTCGACCGCCCGGTGCTGTGCGACTTCACCGTGCCGGCGATCGTCGACCGTTCGCCGGTGATCGTCGCGGTCGGCACCGGCGGCGCCTCCGCCAGCCTCGCCAAGGCGCTACGGCTACCGTTGCTTGCCACCGCGCAGCCTC
>CAXUEV010000016.1:0-16370 GCA_964250105.1 uncultured Sphingomonadaceae bacterium | reverse complement strand
GCCGGCCTGGGCGGCGATCGAATAGTCCGCGGCCCGGTCGCTGTCGCCGTGCCCGCGCAGGTCGTAGGCGACCGCGCGCAGGCCGCGTGTGCCGAGCGCCTCGACCGTCGCCCCCCAGCTGTGGCGCGACTGGCCGGTGCCGTGGGCGAGGATGACGGGCATGCCGTCTTCGGGTCCGCCGACGTCGGCGGCCAGGCGGTTGCCGTGCGGTCCGGCGAAGATCGTCGTCACCCGGCGTTCGCCCAGTAGCGGTCGCGCAGCGGTTTCTTGAACAGCTTGCCGGTGTCGTGGCGCGGCAGCGCCGGCTCGAAGTCGATCGACTTGGGGCATTTGACCGCCGACAGTCGGCCGCGCAGCCAGGCGATCAGCTCGCTTTCCAGCGCCGGCCCCGCCGCGTCCCAGTCGGCCGGCTGGACGACCGCCTTGACCGCCTCGCCGAGATCGGCATCGGGGACGCCGAAGACCGCGGCGTCGGCCACCGCCGGGTGGAGGATCAGCTCGTTCTCGGTCTCCTGCGGATAGACGTTGACGCCGCCCGAGATGATCATGAAATCCTTGCGGTCGGACAGGAACAGATAGCCGTCGGCGTCGACATGGCCGATGTCGCCGACGGTCGCCAGCTCGGGCCGCAGCGGGTTGCGCGTTCCCGCGCTCTTGGTCGCGTCGCCGTGATAGTCGATCGCGAGCCCGCCGCCGAAATAGACGAGGCCGTCGCTGCCGACCGGCAGTTCGTGCCCGGCGTCGTCGCAGATGTGGAGGCTGCCGACGCTGGCGCGGCCGACCGAGCCGGGCTTCGCCAGCCATTCGGTCGACCCGATCATCGTCCCGCCATGGCCTTCGGAGGCGCCGTAATATTCGTCGATGATCGGCCCGAGCCAGGCGATCATCTCGCGCTTGACCGGGACCGGGCACGGCGCGGCGGCGTGGATGACCTGCGTCAGCGACGACAGGTCGTAGCGGCTCCGCACCTCGGGCGGGAGCTTGAGCAGCCGGACGAACATCGTCGGCACGACCTGGGTGACGGTCACGCGGTAGCGCTCGATCGCGGCGAGGAACGCCTCGGGATCGAACTTCGACATGAGGATGACGGTGCCGCCGAGCCGCTGCACGCAGAAGCACCAGACGAGCGGGGCCGAATGATAGAGCGGCGCGGGCGAGAGGTAGATGCTGTTCTCGGCGATGTCCCAGCGTTCCGCCGTCGCCCGGGCGAACGGGTGCGGCCCGTCGGCCGGCCCGCCCGCGAGCGGCAGGCGCAGCCCCTTGGGCCGGCCGGTGGTGCCCGACGAATAGGGCATGTGGGTGCCGGCGACTTCGTCGGCGACCGGCGTGTCGGGCATCGCCGACCGGGCCTCCTCCCACGACGGCAGGGCGCCGATCGCGCCGCCTACCGCGTAGGCATGCGTCAGGTTCGGCATCGCCTCGCGCGCGGCGAGGCCGGCTGAACCGGGCAGGTCGGGCGAGACGAACAAGAGACTGGCGCCGCTGTCGTTGACGATATAGGCGGCCTCGCCGGCGGTGAGCCGCGTCGGCACCGGCACGACATGCAGCCCGCAGCGCTGTCCCGCCCAGAAGATGTTCAGATATTCGGGACCGTTGGCGACATAGAGCGCGACCGTGTCGCCCGTCGCGAGCCCCAGCGCGCGCAGCAGCTGCGCGCCCTGGTTGGCCTTCGCCTCGAGCTCGGCGTAGCTCGTCGCCGCGCCGGTGTCGGCGAGGATCATCGCCGGATGGTCGGGGCGGCTTCGGGCGAAGTGTCGTGGATGCATCGGTCGGCCCCTCCGCGCGGCATCCGTCAACGGCGATGGCGAACGATCGCACGGCCGCGGCGGCGCGGCAATCGGCCGTCCGGCACCGGCCGGTCATGGATCATGCGGGCGATATCTTGCCCGCGTCGCGGTCGAGGCTTGCCAGCGGCCCGCGAGACGCGTGGATGGAGGCAATATCAAGCGGGAGGGTGACGTGGACCTGGGACTGAAGAACGCGAACGTCGTCGTCGTCGGCGCCTCGCGCGGCATGGGGCGCGGCACGGCGCGCAAGTTCGCCGGCGAAGGGGCGAACCTTGCCCTTATCGCGCGCAGCAAGAAGGGGCTGGAGAAGACCGCCGAGCAGTGCCGCCAAGCCGGTGCCGGCGAGGTCATCGTCCTCGAAGCCGACATGTCGAGCTCGGCCGCGGTCGACGCCGCCTTCGCCGAGCTCGGCCAGAGCTGGAGCCACATCAACGCGCTGGTCAACAACGCCGCCAACTCGATCGGCACCCACGGCAATTTCGAGAAGTTCACCGACGAGGAGGTCTATGTCGAGGCGTTCGGCCGGATCACGCTCGGCTATGTCCGCACGACGCGCGCCGCGCTGCCGTTCCTGAAGAAGGCGGAATGGGCGCGGATCGTCAACATCTCGACCGCGTCGACCGCGCACCCCGGCCCGTTCCTCCACGTCTACAACATGACCAAGTCGGCGGTCGTCTCGATGAGCAAGGCGCAGGCGCAGGAGTTCGCGCCGCTCGGCATCTCGGTCAACGTCATGTCGCCGGCGGGGATCATGGTCGAGGGCGGCAACTGGGGCGAGGTGATGAACGGCTATTTCGCCAAGGCCGGGCTCGACCCGACCGACCCGACCTCGCCGGTCAAGCTCGCCAAGATCCAGTTCGGCGGCGATACGTCGTGGATCGAGCGCTACGGCCTGATCGACGAATATGCGACCGCGATCGCCTTCCTGGCGTCGAAGGCGAACAGCTACATGACCGGCGCCAACGTCAACATCGACGGCGGCTCCTACTTCTGAGCGAGGCGACTGCGCATGATCGGCGCCAACCAGGCCCATCTTCCGATCGTCGAGGACGACGCCTTCCTGGCGCACATCGTCGCCGACGTCGGCCTCGTCCAGCTGCTGTGCACGACGGTCCACATGACCGGCAGGCTCGACCTGATCGACGGCGTCGCGACCAAGCTGGTCCGCTACAGCGGCGACAGCAGCGGCCAGATCCTCGACGACCAGGCGGCCGAGCTGCGCGCGCGGGCGCTCGAGGCGATCAAGGCGTGGCGCGACGCCGGCTGCCCCGAGCCGTACCGCCCGGACGACGCCGAACTGCGGCGGATGCTGGCGTTCCTCACCGGCGTCGACCTCGGCGAGCGCTACCTGCCGGTGGTCAAAGAGGAGATGGCGTACGACGGCGACACCCGCCGCTACGTCTGGCCGCGCGAGGTGGCGCAGGCGAAGAAGGACGCCAACCCGGTGCTGATCATCGGCGGCGGCATGTCGGGGCTGCTGATGGCGTTCCGCCTCGGGCAGGCGGGCATCCCGGCGAGGATCATCGAGAAGAACCGCGGCCTCGGCGGCACGTGGCACGAGAACCGCTATCCCGGCTGCCGCGTCGACGTCGCCAGCCAGTCCTATTCCTTCTCGTTCATGCAGGACCACAAATGGCCCGAGCTCTATTCGGCGCAGCCCGAGCTCGAGCGCTACTTCAACACGTTCGCCGACCGCTTCGGCCTGCGCGACCTGATCGCGTTCGAGACCGAGGTCGTGCGCGCCGACTATGACGAGGCGGCGTACGACTATGCGGTCGTCGTGCGCGGCCCCGACGGCGTCGAGCGGACCGAGCGCGCGCGGTCGCTGGTCAGCGCGGTCGGGCAGCTCAACCGCGCGCGGATCCCCGACCTGCCCGGGCTGGCGAGCTTCGCCGGCCGCGCCTGGCACACGTCGGACTGGCCCGACGACGTCGACCTCGCCGGCAAGCGCGTCGTCGTCGTCGGCGCGGCGGCGACCGGGCTCCAGGCGATCCCCGAGGTGGCGCGCGTCGCCGCGCACACGACGATCGTCATGCGCAGCTCGAACTGGATGGCGGTCAACCCCGAATACCGCCGGCCGATCCGCGACAGCGAGCAATGGGCGTTCGACCATCTGCCCTATTACGCCGGGTGGACGCGCACGCTCTACTTCAACTGGCCGTTCGACATGTCGCCGGCGCGCTTCAAGATCGATCCCGACTGGCAGGGCGGCGTCCCCGGCAAGCTCGCGACGAGCCACGCCAACGAGCTCAGCCGGGTGCGGATGACCGAGGGGATCGCGAGCTTCCTGGCCGACCGGCCCGACCTGGTCGACAAGGTCGTGCCCGACTATCCCCCCTATATGAAGCGCCCCAACGTCATCGACGGCGGCTTCCTGCGCGCGCTCCAGCAGGACAATGTCGCCCTGACCGACGGGATCGCGCGCGTCGTCCCCGAGGGCGTCGTCGACCTCGCCGGCAAGCTCCACGAGGCCGATGTCATCGTCTTCGCCACCGGCTTCCATGCGCAGAAGTTCCTGCACCCGATGGACATCCGCGGCCGCGGCGGCGTCGCGCTCAACGACTATTGGGGCGACGAGCCGGCCGGGCTCTACGGCATCACCGTGCCGCACTTCCCCAATTTCTACATGATGTACGGCCCGAACACGAACCTCGGCTTCAACGGCACGCTGATCTTCAATTCGGAATGCCAGGCGCGCTACATCGTCGGCAACATCGGCCGCATGATCGCCGAGGGACTCGACGAGATCGAGGTGCGCGAGGAGGCGTATCGCGCCTACAAGGCCAAGGTCGACGCCGAGCTGGCCGGCTTCGTCTGGACGCTCGAACATACCAACAACTGGTTCAAGAACGCGAAGGGACGCGTCACCACCAACTCGCCGTGGTCGTGCTCGCAATATTGGGAATGGACGCGCGAGGTCGATCCGGCGGACTATCTCCGCCCCGGCGAGCGCCAGGCCGCGACGGCGGCGGACGCGAAGGCCGCCTGACCGCGCGTCAGAGGATCGCCTGGAGGTCGCTCGGGAACAATTCCCAGCGGCCGTCGGTGCCGCGCGTCCAGCCGCTCGACGCCCAGGTCCCGCCGTCGACGTTGATCGTGATGCCGGTGACGTACGACGCCATGGCGGACGCGAGGAACACCGCCGCGCCGGCGCAGTCGTCGAAGTTGCCGGCGCGCTCGAGCGGCACGTGGCGCCGCCGCGCCTCGAGCCCCTGCCGCTCGATCATGTCGGGGCGGAAGCGGATCATCGCCTCGGTGACGACGAGGTCGGGGGCGATGGCGTTGACGCGGATGCCGTGTTCGCCGAGTTCGAGCGCGATGCTGCGGGTGAAGTTGAGCATGCCCGCCTTGCACGCGGCATAGACCGAATAGCTCGGCGCGGCGCGCATCCCCTCGATGCTGGCGATGTTGATGATCGCGCCGCCCTTGCCCGCGGCGATCATCGCCTTGGCGGCGGCCTGCGTCGCGGCGACGAGGTTCTTGAGGTTGATGTCGATCTGCTTGTCCGCCGAGCGGTCGCTATGGTCGACGAGGTCGAGCGGCCGCGTGCCGCCGGCGTTGTTGACGAGGATGTCGATGGCACCGAGTTCGGCCACCGTGCCCGCGACCGCGGCGCGGATCGCGTCGCGGTCGAGCACGTCGGTCGGGACGACGAGCGCGCGGCGGCCCTTGGCGCGGACCAGCCCGGCGACCGTCTCGGCGGCGGCGACATCGATGTCGGCGACCGCCACGTCGGCGCCGAATTCGGCCATGCCGACGGCGATGCCGCGGCCGATGCCGGCGCCGCCGCCGGTGATCAGCGCGACCTTGCCGGTCAGCAGGATGTCGTCGCGCGACAGGGCGGTGCGGGTGACCTCGCTCATGCCGTCACTCCCCGAAGCGGAACGCGGCGAGTTCGTCGGCGATTCTGCGGACGAAGCGCGCCGCATCGGCACCGTTGATCACGCGATGGTCGTAGCTGAGCGACAGCGGCAGCATGTCGCGCCACGCGACGCCGCCGTCGGCCGCGGGCATCGGCCGCGGCTGGAGCCGGGTCGTGCCGAGGATCGCGACTTCGGGCGCGTTGACGATCGGGGTAAAGGCGGTGCCGCCGATATGGCCGAGCGAGGAGATGCTGATCGACCCGCCCGACATCTCGTCCATCGACAGGCCCTTGGTCTTCGCCTTGGTCGAGATCGCGGCGATCGCCTCCGACAGCTGCGTCGGGCTCTTCCGGTCGCAGTCGCGGATCACCGGCACCAGCAGCCCCGACGGCGTGTCGACGGCGATGCCGATATGGACATATTTCTTCCACGCCAGCGACTTGCCGTCGGCGGTCAGCGAGGTGTTGAACACGGGGTAGGCGGCCAGCGCGGCGACGACCGCCTTGACCACGGGGATCAGGATGGTGAATTTCTGGTCGGGGTTGGCGGCGTTCCACCGCTTGCGATCGGCTTCGAGCGCGGTCACGTCGGCTTCGTCGTGGTGGGTGACGTGCGGGATCGCCACCCAGTTGCGGCCGAGGAACGACGCGGTGAACTTCTGGATGCGCCCGACCGGCTTGAGCTCGACCTCGCCGAACTGGGTGAAGTCCTGTTCCGGCCACGGCGGCAGGTGGTCGACGAGTCCGTTCATCGGGCACTCCAATCCATAGGTTGCGGTCAGCCGAGCATCGGCGTGAAGCCGGGCTCGGCCTTCGCCATCGCGCGCTGATATCCCGGCCGGCCGCCGACGCGCCGCAGATAGGCGCCGATGTTCGGAAACGGCGACAGGTCGATCTTGCGGAACGCACGCATCGTCGTCAGCGGGAAGACCATCATGATGTCGGCGAGGGTGAACGCCTCGCCGGCGAACCACGACGCGGCGCCGAGCCGCGCCTCGATCATCGCCATCGCCCGCGTGCTGCGCTCGTCGAGCGGCGACGGCCCCGCGTCGGGCGCGACCATGCCGACGATCATCGCGATCATCTCGGTCGGCATCAGCGTGCCGTTGGCGAAGTGGAGCCAGAACAGATAGTCGGGATAGTCGGCCGAGTCGGACGCGATCGTCAGCGCGCCGCCGTCGTGGCGCGCGACGATATAGTCGACGATCGCACCCGTCTCGGCGAGCACGACGTCGCCGTCGGTGATGACGGGGGCGATCCCCATCGGATGCAGCGCGCGATAGGCGGGCGGCGCCATTCCCGAGGGCTCGCGGTCGTAGCGCACCAGGTCGTAGTCGAGCCCGAGCTCCTCGCAGAGCCAGACGATCCGTTCCGACTGCGAGATGCCGAGATGGTGGACGGTCAGCGTCATGCATTGGCTCCCGCGGCGTGGCGCGCAGCGATATAGCCGAACGCGAACGAGGCGGCGATGCTCGCGCCCGGGCCCGGATAGGTCCGGCCGAACAGCGGCGCGGCGGCGTTGCCGCAGACGTAGAGCCCGGGAACGATGCCGCCGTCGGCGCGCACGACGCGGCCGTGCTCGTCGGCGAGCAGCCCGCCGGCGGTGCCGACGTCGCCGGGAACGATCCGGACCGCATAGAAGGGCGCCTGCGTGAGCGCGCCGAGCGCCGGGTTGGGCTTCACCCGCGGATCGGCATAGACCTTGTCGTAGGCGCGCGCGCCCCGCTGGAAGTCGCGGTCCTCGCCCGCCTCGGCGAAGCCGTTGAAGCGTGCAACGGTCCGCTCGAGCCCGGCGGGATCGATCCCGCACTGTCCGGCGAGCGCCGCCAGCGTGTCGGCGCGCTGGAGATAGCCCGACTTGATCCAGCTTCCCGGCGTCACCCGCGGCGGCACCGCGCCCCACGGATAATAGCGGCGGTGGCGCGCATCCATGACGATCCAGGCGGGCACGCCGCCGTGCGCGTACATCGCCTGCCCGATCTCCATGTACGACGCGGCCTCGTTGACGAAGCGCTCACCTTTCGCGTTGACGGTGATGCAATAGGGCTTCTGCATCTCCTGCGGGCTGTGGAAGCCGGCGATCTGCCCGCTCGCCTTGAGCGACACCGGCACCCACCAGCTTTCGTCCATGTGGCTCGTCACCGCACCGAGTTCGCACGCGGCGGCGATGAGGTCGCCGGTGTCGCCGGGATTGGCCATCGACCAGTCGCTGCCGGCGGGATCGGGCTGGTGCACCTTGCGCAGGTCCGGATTGCGCGAGAAGCCGCCCGCGGCGAGCAGCACGCCGCGCGTCGCGCCGATCCGCCGCTCGACGCCGTCCACACCGACGACGCGGACGCCGGCGACGCGCCCGGCGTCGGCGACGAACCCCGTCACCTTGGTCTCGGCGCGCAGGTCGATCCGGCGCGCGCGCACCGCCAGCAGCATCCGTGCCTGCAGCGCGGCGCCGCGGAAGTAGAGCGGTGCGCCGGCGAGCTTCTGGCGCAGCGCGCGGCCGGCGACGCGCAGCGACATGATCTTGCCCTTGAGCGTGCGCCCGGCGAGCGACATCGCCGCGAACTCGTCGGTCGCGATCGGCAGGTTCCAGCCGGGCAGCAGCATCAGCCGCTCGGCATCGTCGCCGAGCCGCTTCGCCGAGATGCCCTTCGCGCCGATCGCCCGGCCGACGGCATGGCCGCCGGGGCGATCGTCGTAATAGTCGGAATAGCCGGTGCAGGCGTAGAAGCGCAGCCCCTCCTCCTCGAGCATCGCCACCATCGGCGCGACCGCGCGCAGGAACGCCTCGCGCCGCGCCGGCGTCGATGCCGGATCGTCGTCGCCGATCACCGCGTCGAGATAGGTCCGCCCGGCATCGATCGAGTCGTCGTCGCCGGTGCGGCGCAGCACCGGATTGCCCGGCAGCCACAGGATGCCGCCCGACATCGCCGTCGAGCCGCCGAACTTGGCGCCCTTCTCGAGCACGATCACCGACAGCCCGGCGCGGACGGCGGTCAGCGCCGCGGCGAGCGCGCCGCCGCCGCTGCCGATGACGACGAGGTCGGCGGTCTCGTCCCAGGCCGCGGTCATACCAGAGATTCCAGTACCTTCGGGCTGAAGGCGAGGAGGTCGCCGAGCCGGCCGGCGCGCACCTTGTCGGCCCATTGCGGGTCGACGATCAGCGCGCGGCCGACCGCGACCAGGTCGAAATCGCCGCGCTCGAACATCGCGACCAGCCGGTCGATGCCGGTGACGCCGGCGCCCTTGTCGCGGTCGAACAGCGACGACATGAAGTCGCGGTCGAGGCTGACCGAGCCGACCGTCATCGTCGGCTTGCCCGTCAGCCGCCTGGTCCAGCCGGCGAGGTTGAGGTCGGAACCGGGGAAGGTCGGCTCCCAGAAGCGGCGCTGCGAACAGTCGAACAGGTCGACCCCGGCGTCGACGATCGGGCGCAGCATCGCCTCGAGTTCGTCGGGCGTCTCGGCGAGGCGCGCGTCATAGTCGTGCTGCTTCCACTGCGAATAGCGCAGCAGGATCGGGAAGTCGGGCGCGGTGCGGCGGCGGATCTCGGCGACGATCTCGGCGGCGAAGGTGGCGCGGTCGGCATGGCCGCCGCCGTAGCGGTCGCTGCGCCGGTTGGTGGCGTGCCACAGGAACTGGTCGATGATATAGCCGTGCGCCCCGTGCAGTTCGACGCCGTCGAAGCCGAGGTCCATCGCCGACCGCGCGGCGGTGGCGAAGGCGTCGATCACCGCGTCGATGTCGGCGAGCGTCATCGGCGGCCCGGCTTCGAACAGAGGGACGCCGAGCCCGCCGCTCAGACCCGAGGGGCCGAGGTGGCGCGACTGCGCCGGGGTCTCGCCGATCCGGCGGTGCTCGGGCGGCTTCTTGTGGATCAGGCCGACGTGCCACAATTGCGGCATTATCGCGCCGCCGGCGGCATGGACCTCGTCGGCGACGTGCCGCCAGCCGGCGAGCGCCGCCTCGCCGTGGAAGTCGGGGATCGACGGCTCGTTCGACGCGCCGGGATGCGGCACCCATGTGCCTTCGGTCAGCAGCAGGCCGGTGCCGCCCTCGGCGCGGCGGCGGTAATAGGCGGCGACGTCGGCGCCGGGCACGCCGCCCGGCGCATAGCCGCGCGTCATCGGCGCCATGGCGATACGGTTCTTCAGCCGCGTCCGGCCGATCGCGAATGGAGAGAACAGGCGCGATCCGGCGCCGCCGTCGTTGATCGTAACGTCCTGTGTCATGATCGCCTTGTCGCCGCTGCCCATGTCTCGAAGCACCCGTATCGCCGCATGTCTTGATGACGAGCGACAGATGACCCGCATCCGACGACCGGCCGCGCCGGCATCGTCCCGCAAGCGTCGCCGATCGCGACCGCGATTCTTGGGACGACGTGCTGGGGCCGTCCCGCACTTTGTGCCATGTTGCCGCCGACGCGCGGCGTCGTGCTATATCGGAATCGAATCGCCCGACAGAGATCGGGCGCGGAGACGGGGATGGTCAAGGTTCACGCCGAAGACATGATCGGCGCGCCGCTCGCCGCCGATACCAGCGCGGCGGTGGTGCGCGTCGACGCGCTCAGGAATTTCCGCGAGCTGGTGGCCGAACTCGGCGGCGATCCCGATGCGCTGCTCGCCCGCGCCCAGATCGATCCCGCCGTCCTCGACAACCGCAACGCCGTCATCTCGTACCGGATGATGGTCCATCTGCTCGAACGGGCGGCGGCGGAGTTCGATTGCGCCGACTTCGGCATGCGGCTGGCGAGCATGCAGGGCGGCGCCAAGGTCCTCGGCCCGATCGAGGTCGTGATGAAGAACTCGCGGACGGTCGGCGAAGCGTTCCGCTACTGCGCCGAGCATATTCAGGCGTATAGCGCCGCGGCGCAGATCTGCTTCGAGGAAGACCGCGCCGAGCAGCGCAGCTTCATGCGCTTCGAGATCCTGCTGAGCCGCCTGCCGTATCAGCGGCAGACGGTGGAGCAGGCGCTGCTCCTGACCCACCACGCGGCGAGCGACATCAGCGGCGGCCAGGTGCGCGCGCGCGAAGCGTGGTTCAGCCACGAGCCGCTGGCGCCGCTCGCGACCTATCGCGCGCATTTCGGCTGCACGGTCCGCTTCGGCCAGTCGTCGAGCGGCCTGTTCTTTTCCGAACGCGACCTGATGCACCGGATCGCCGACCCCGATTCGCAGCTCCACGAGCTGGCGACCTCGTTCATCGATACGCGCTTTCCGGCGGCGAACCTGGCGATGAGCACGCGCGTGCGGGCGCTGATCGGCCGACTGCTCGATGCGGGCGAATGTACCAACGAGCGGATCGCCGCCTCGCTCGGCCTGCATCCGCGCACGCTGCAGCGCCGGCTGCGCGAGGAAGGCCAGTGTTTCGAGGCGATCAAGGACGATGTCCGTCGCGACGTCGCCATGCGCTATCTTGGCCAGCCGCATATCCCGCTGGCGCGTGTCGTCGAGATGCTCGGCTATTCGGAGGCGTCGGTCCTGTCGCGCAGCTGCTACCGCTGGTTCGCGGCCTCGCCCCGCCAGCTGCGCCACGATCTGACCAACTGAGTCAGGCGGGCAGGGCCTCGGCCGCCGCCGGCATGAAGCGCGACGCGGCGGCGCGCCATTCGACGACGACGTTGCGATGGGCGAACTGCCACTGGCCGTCGCGGCGGACATGATCGTCGATATAGCGCCCGGCATGATCGGGACCAATGTCGGATACGACGAGGAAATAGGTGATCGAATGCGCCCGATCGGGTGCATCGATTACGAGATGACAGGTGCCGAGATGGTGCCGCTGCAGCGTGATCCCGCTATTGTCGCGCCCGGCGCGCATCGTGCGCAACGCGTTCTCGATCGCCGCGCGGCCCTGCCAACGGCCGATGGCGATCTCAAAGATGCCATCCTCGGCATAGCAGGGGATGAGATCCTCGTAGCGGCCGTTGTCGCCAGCGTCGGTATAGCGCGCGATCGTCTGGCGGATCGCCTCGCGCGCCAGCATTTCCTCGACGGTCACCGCGACGCCGTCAGACCGCGTCGCGCTTCGGTTCCGGTCCGAGATCGTCGTCGGCGTGCGGATCTTGCATGAAGGTGCGTAGCCGGCGGTGGAAGTTGGCGATCGCGCGTTCCTGAACCGGACTGGTTCGCGCACCGCGGAAGCCGCGCGAGCGGAGACCCTTCTGGACCTTCGGCATGTTCTCGAAGTCCTGGGTGTAGATCAGCGGGTAATTGCCGTCGCGCCAGTCGGGATAGAACTCGCGCTTGAGCGGCGGCTCCTCGCCGGGTGCGAAGCGCTCGAGCGACCAGGTGTCGAAATAGCATTTCTCAGGGTCGCTGCCGTGCGGCCGCATCCGGTACCACAGCACCGCCTCGACCGCGGGGTGGAGGAAGACGGTATTGGGAAAGACGTGCCAGTCGAAGCCGGTCTCGGCCATATATTCGGGCGTCAGCCCCTCGGGCCAGCCCGAGCCGCTCTCGAGCGCGGCGGTGTAGATGTTCTCGCCCCATTTGGTCAGGACTTCGATCGGAGTCGCGGTGGCCGGCAGCTCGCGCAGCTTCTCGATCGCGCCATAGGCACGCTCGGTCTGCATCGCGGCGAGGTCGTTCTTGAACTGCTTGCCGTACTCATAGAGGTATTCGCGAAAATCGGGCTCCTGCTCGAGCGGCTCGAGACGATGCGAGCGGCCGATCGGCAGGCCGGTGCCGAATTCATAGCTCATCCAGCCATGGCGGCCCATTGCGCGGCTGGTCGAATAATCCTTCGTATAGGTCAGCATCTGCCGGTGCGTCGTCTGCACATGGTAGAATTCGGTGAAGGCCTCGACGACGGTCTTCCAGTTCGCCTCGACGATCGTCGATTTGTACCAGGCGAAGCGAAGCTTCTCGAACTCCATCTTGTCGCATTTCGACTTCATCGGCTCGAGGAACTGGTCGAGCGGCTGACAGTCGGGATCCATGTTGATCCACACCCAACCGCCCCAGGTGCCGATCTGCACGGGCGACAGGTTGATGTCGGCATCGTCGAGGCAACCGCCCCAGTCGTGCCGGTCGACGACCTCGACATTCTGGCCGTCGAGACCGAAGCGCCAGCCGTGGAACGAGCAGATGAACTGCTTGGTATGGCCGCAGCCTTCCGCGATCAAGTTGCCGCGGTGCGGGCAGGCATTGTGGAACGCCTTGACGCCGTGGTCACCGACAGCGGTGCGCACGACGATGATCGAGTCGGTCAGGATCTCATAGACGACGAAGTCGCCGATCTTCGGGATCTCCTCGAGCCGGCAGGCGATCTGCCAGACCTTGGGCCAGAGATGATCGGCTTCGGCCTTGGCGAAGGCGGGGTCGTAGAAATCCTCCTTCGGCACGAAATCGTCGCGCACGGCTTCGGGGGGAAAGGCGGATGTGGTCATGGCCTCAACTCCACTCGTACCGCCTGGCACCGCTCAGGCATGCTCGCGCGTCAACGCCCGCACCGCCGCTTCGACCTCGGCGAGCGAGGGCAGCGACGCGGTCTCCAGCGGCTGCGAGAACGGAACAGGCGCATATTTGGCGCCGATCCGCGCGACCGGCGCGCGCAGCGTGTCGAACAGCTGCTCGTGGATCGCCGACGAAATCTCGGCGCCGGGACCGAACTTCTTGACCGCTTCGTGGACCACGACGGCAGCTCCGGTCTTCCGGACCGAGGCCAAGATCGTGTCCAAGTCGAGCGGCGAGACGGTGCGCAGGTCGATCAACTCGATGTCGACCTCGCCCTTGAGCTTCTCCGCCAGTCCGGCGATCGCCTGGACGATCCGGCCATAGGCGATGACGGTCACGTCGCGGCCCTCGCGCAGGATGTTGGCCTCGCCGATCGGGATCTTCTTGTAGCGCTCGGGCGCGGGGCCGGGCGTGAACAGCGCCGGCAGCGTTTCGATGAAAATCACCGGATCGGGATCGTCGATCGCCGACAGCATCAGGCCGTAGGCGTCGGCCGGGTTCGACGGCAGCACCACCTTGAGGCCCGCGGTGTGCGCGAACCACGCCTCGAGATAGTCCGAGTGCTGGCCGCCGTTCGAGACGCCGGCGCCCGTCATCGTGCGGATGACGATCGGCACGCTCGTCTGGCCGCCCGACATGAAGCGCAGCTTGGCGGCGTGGTTGACGATCATGTCGCTGGCGACGGTGAAGAAATTCATCAGCATGATCTCGGCGACGGGCTTGAAGCCGATCATCGCCGCGCCGATCGCCGCGCCCATGATCGCCTGTTCGGAGATCGGGGTCGACTTCACCCGGTCGGTGCCGAACCTCGTCGACAGCCCGGCGGTGACGCCGCAGACGCCGCCGCCTTCCTTGTCGGCGATGTCCT
This sequence comes from uncultured Sphingomonadaceae bacterium, assembly GCA_964250105.1. Lineage (GTDB taxonomy): Bacteria > Pseudomonadota > Alphaproteobacteria > Sphingomonadales > Sphingomonadaceae > Polymorphobacter_B. The sequence continues at coordinate 2,402 of CAXUEV010000016.1, read as the reverse complement.
CGCCGAGCAGCAGCACTGTATCGTCGGCCTCCATCGCATCGGCAAGCGCCAGGTTGACGGCCTGGACCAGGGTCATTTTCTCGCTCATTCGACCACCTCATAGGCGTAGACGTCGTGGCGGACTTCGCTCGCGTCGGGGAAGGGGCTGTCGAGCGCGAACTTGAGCGCCGCGTCGATCTCCTTGGCGTGGGCCGCCTCGATCGCCGCAAGCTCGTCCTCGCTCGCGTGGCCGTTGTCGATCAGCCAGTTGCGGTAGAAGGGATAGGGATCGTCCTTCTCCCGCTCGGCCTTCTCACCCGGGTCCATATATTTGTCGTCGTCGCCGAAGACGTGACCGAAGAAGCGGAAGGTCATCGCCTCGATCAGGGTCGGTCCCTCGCCGGCGCGGGCGCGGTCGACGGCCTCCTTGGCGGCGGCGTACATTTCGAGCGGGTTGTTGCCGTTCACGCGGACGCCTGGCATCGTATAGCTGTCGGCGCGCTTGGCGATCTGGTCGATCGCGGTGCAGTCCGCGGTCTTGGTGTGCTCGGCATAGCCGTTGTTCGAGCAGACGAAGACGACCGGCAGCTTCCACAGCGAGGCGAGGTTGAGGCTCTCGTGGAACGCGCCGATGTTCGACGCGCCATCGCCGAAATAGGCGATGGTGACGGCGTCGTTGCCCTTGAGCTTCGACCCCCAGGCGAGCCCGTTGGCGATCGGCATCGTCGATCCGACGATCCCCGTCGTCACCATCACGCCGCTTTCGGGATGGGTGATGTGCATCGGGCCGCCCTTGCCCTTGCAAGTGCCGGTGACGCGGCCGGCTAACTCCGCCCAAAGCTTGTCGACCGGACAGCCCTTGGCGAGCGAATCGTGCGTGCCGCGATAGATGGTGCAGATGAAGTCGGTCGGCTTGAGCAGCGCCGAAATCGCCGACGGGATCGCTTCCTGCCCGCGGACCGAATAATAGGGCATGACCAGACGCCCCGACTTGATGACGCCGCGCATCCGCTCGTCATTCTGCTTGAGCAACGACATCTTCGTGAAGATGTCGAGCATGATGTCCCTCGTGGGCTCGCTCACCGGTATCGGCCTCCTCGCATGGACTGACTAGCGTACCGTTATAGTCCGGTAGCGCGGATCGCGCCCCTATGGAAGAGACGCCTGCGACCGTCTTGATGACGAGCGACAATAAGCCGAAGTGGCGCGACAAGGGGCGTGGCGGATCGCCGGCGGTCGCATATGGTCGGCCCGGTGTCGCATCGTATCAAGACGGTGCGCCTGCTATGGTATCAAGGGGATGTAATGTCAGATCGCGCGGTCGCCCGCCACCATCCGGATGCCGACCAGCGTGCGCTCGTGGCGTCGTTCGATCGCCCGCTCGACGCGCTGCTGCCGCTGGCCAGGCTCCACGACGGGTCGTCCGATGGTGCGGCCACCTGGGCCGGGCTGGCCGAGCTCGGCCTGTTCGGTATCGCGCTCGGCGAGGATGCGGGCGGCGTCGGCCTGGGTGCGGCGGAGGAGGTGCTGCTGGCCGAGCGCCTGGGGCGTCGGCTGGCGACACCGGCGGTCTTCGCGACGATGGCGGCGGCCCACGCGGGCGGCGCGGCGGTGGCCGAGATCGCGGCGGGCTCGGCCGGATCGCGCCTGCCTATCGGAGCGGCCGGAGCATCGTCGCGGTCGACAGCGAGGGTGCCGACATCCTCCTGATCCGCGATGACGACGGTGCGGCACTTCATCGCCGTGCGCCGTCGGGTGGGTCCGGCGCGATCGATGGCCGGCTGTGGATGACGACCTTACAGCATGAGGCGGACATCGGGGCGCCGGTCGCGGTGCTCGACGCGGCAGCGGTGCAGCGTGCGCGACTGATCGATGCCGCGGCGCTCGCCGGCATCGCCGGAGCCGCGCTCGACATGGCGGTCGCTTATGCGGGGATGCGCGAGCAGTTCGGGCGGGCGATCGGCAGTTTCCAGGCGATCAAGCATTATTGTGCCGATATGGCGATGGCCGCGCGCGCCGCCATCGACCAGGCGACCTTCGCCGCGATCGCCATCGACGACGCGCGCGGCGACGAGGCGCTGCAGGTCGAGGCGGCGCTGCTCCTCGCCGGCGAGGCGGCGCTCGGCAATGCGCGGCGGAACATCCAGATCCACGGCGGGATGGGTTTCAGCGACGAGGCCGATCCGCACTTGCTGCTGAAGCGCGCACACGTCCATATCGCGATCGCCGGCGGCAGCGAGGCCGCCGCCGCGCGCGTGGCGGCTGCCCCGCGGGCGCTCTAGGCGAAGCGGAGGCAGGCGATGAGCAAGGTCGTGGTGATCACCGGCGCGGGGCTGGGCCTCGGTCGCACAGTGGCAAGGAAGCTGGCCGGCGACGGCGAGTCGGTCGTGCTGCTCGGGCGGACGCTCGCCAAGGTGCAGGCG
>CAXUEV010000015.1:0-16967 GCA_964250105.1 uncultured Sphingomonadaceae bacterium | reverse complement strand
CCGCCACTGTCGACGGCGTCAACCTCCATTACTGGATCGGCGGCGACCCGGCGGGCCAGCCGGTCGTCCTGTGGCACGGCTTCCTCGCCACCGGCTATGTCTGGCGCAAGGTCGCGTCCGCGCTCGCCGCGGCGGGGCTGGCAGTGCTCGTGCCCGAGATGCGCGGCTACGGCGACAGCGACAAGCCGGCGGGCAACGACGGCTATGACGGGCGCGCGCTCGCCGAGGAGGCGCGAGCGCTGGTGGCGCAGCTCGGCTTCGGCGGCGGCCGGCCGTTGATCGTCGCAGCGCATGACATGGGGGCGCCCCCTGCCCTGCTCTGGGCGGCGGACCATCCGCACGAGATCGCGACCCTGCTCTACATCGACATGCCGGTGATGGTCGGCGAGGTGCTGCGCGGCATCATCGCCTTCACGCCCGAAGCGATGAGCCACGGATCGATGTGGTGGTGGGTGCTGCCGCACGCGCCGAACGTCCCCGAGACGCTGATCGTCGGCAAGGAGCGCGAATTCCTGCAATGGTTCTACCACGGCGAGCACGCCGTGCGGCACGAGGCGTTCACCCCCGAGTCGATCGACCAGACGCTGCGCACCTTCGCCGGCCGCGAGGGCGTGCTCGGGGCGCTCGGCGTCTACCGGACGGCGTTCACGACGATCGCGCAGACCGAGCCGCTGCTGGCTGCCAAGGTCAAAGTGCCGGTGGTGACGATCGGCGGGGTCAAGGGCGTCGGCGAGAATGTCGGCCCGCTCGTCAGCCTGCTCGCCGAGACCGTCACGGCGCACGTCATCCCCGACTGCGGCCATTTCGTGCCCGAGGAATGCCCGCAGGCGATCATCGACCATATCCTCGCGGCCGCGGCGCGGCCGTGACACCGACCGGTCAGAGGTCGCCGTCGACCACCATCTGCCGGACGCGCGCGAGCGTCGCCGCGACCGCCCCGACATAGACGCCGCGCATCGCGTCGCCCTTCGCGCGCTCGGCGTCGCTGTCGGGCGCGATGCCCGGAAAGGTGACGCCGAAGGTGAAGGCGAGCGACAGTCCATGCTCGGATTCGCTCAGCGTGTTGTCGATCCAGCCCGTCCCGTCGCGCCGCTCGAACTGGACCTTGACCGGCTTGAACAGCGTGATGAATTCCTTGTGCGTCGTGCCGGCGAAGGTGACCTCGCGCAGCACGGTGTTGCCCTCGCGCTCGATGACGTCGCACTGCGTCATGCCGTTGACGAACGGCAGCGCGTTCTCGACCTTCATCTCGAGCCCGTGCCAAACCTGCGCCGCTGTCAGGACTGGTTCGACGCCGGGCGGGTTGACGGGCATGGCGTAGGACAGCGTGTACATCGGCGGCTCCGGCGTGAGAGTGTATCCTCTTTCACGCGATTCCGAGGACGTCAAGCTGCGTGTCTTGACCGAACCAGATACTCTCCGGCATACTGCATCCACATCGGGGAGGATTCATGTCGTCATCGCCTCTCCGGATCGACGAAGCGCGCGCGGACCCGCGGCCGTCGTCCCGGATCACGATCCTGTTCGCGACGGAGACCGGCAACGCCGAACGCGTCGCCGACGATGCCGCCGCCGCTGCCGCCCGGATGGGTGTCGAGGCGCGCCTGCTCTCGATGGCGGATGCCAGCGTCGCCGATCTCGCCGCTGCCGGCACCGCCATCATCGTCGCCAGCACCTATGGCGAGGGCGAGCCGCCGAACCAGGCCGACGACTTCTTCCGCACCCTGATGGACGGCGCCGCGCCGCGCCTCGACGGGCTGCGCTTCGCCGTGCTGGCGCTGGGCGACCGCGCCTATCCCGACTTCTGCGGCTTCGGTCACGCGCTCGACGCGCGTCTGGCCGCGCTCGGCGCGACCCGGCTAGGCGACCTCGTCGAATGCGACTTCGACTATGCCGAGACGGCGGCGGGCTGGATCGCCGACACGCTGCCGGTCTGCGCGCCCGACCGCGCCGAGGCCGAGATCGTCTCGATCGAGGTCCACCGGGCGCTGACCGCGGCCAATGCCGAACGCGAACGACCGTTCGCCGCCGCCATCCGCACGCACCGCGCGCTGCACTCGGGCAGGTTCGGCATCCAGACGGCGCACGTCGAGCTCGACCTCGCCGGATCGGCGATCGCCTATGAGCCGGGCGACGCGCTCGCCGTCCGGCCGCGCAACGATCTTCGCACGATCGAAGCGCTGCTGGCGGCAGTCCGCTGCGACGCGACCGACGCGCTTGTCGCCGAGCTGAGGGATGCGCGCGACATCACCACGACGACCCTGCCGCTACTCGCCGGCTATGCGCAGGCGGCGCGCGCGCCGGCGCTGGCGACGCTCGCGGCGGATCCTGCCGCAGCCGCGGCCTATATCGCCGCGATGCAGCCGGTCGACCTGTTCGCGGCGCATCCGGCCACGCTGTCGGCCGACGAGCTGCTGCCGCTCCTCCGGCCGCTGCCGCCGCGCTCCTATTCGATCGCGTCGAGCCGCAAGGAGATCGGCGACGCCGCCGCCCTGCTCGTCACCCGCTGCAGCTGGGAGACGCCCGGCGCGGGCGTGCGCCACGGCGTCGCCTCGAGCGACATCCTGTCAGGCAGAGCCAGCGGCGATACGCTTGCCGTCATGCTCAAGCCCAATCACGTCTTCAGGCTGCCGGCCGACCAATCGCGGCCGATCGTCATGATCGGCCCCGGCACCGGCGTCGCCCCGTTCCGCGGCTTCCTGCAGGACCGGCGCGCAAGCGGCGCGACGGGCGGCAACTGGCTGTTCTTCGGGCACCGGCATGCCGCGACCGACTTCTTCTACCGCGACGAGTGGGCGACGATGCTCCGCCAGGGCGTCTTGACCCGCCTCGACGCCGTCTTCTCGCGCGACCATGCCGAACGCCGCTACGTCCAGCAGCGGATGTGGGACCGGCGCGACGATCTGCTCGGCTGGATCGACGACGGCGCGAGCCTCTACGTCTGCGGCGCGATCGCCATGGGCGCGGACGTCGAGGCGATGCTGTGGCGCATCCTGGCGCACGCCGGCCGCGATGCGGGCGAGGCGCTCAGGGCGCTCAAGCACGACGGCCGCTACCTCGGTGACGTCTACTGAAGACATAATTCTGGATACAGTCTCCCACGTTCTTTCGGATAAGCATCCCACAGCTTCTTGACTCTTCCGATAACTGGATGCACATTTGGTGGAGGAGCAAGATGAGGTCGCCATCGATGCGACCCGCTGGGAGAGATCACGACGATGAAGAATCCATCCGCGCGGAGCGTGCTCGCCTGCGGCACGGCGATCGTCTGGGCGACGATCCCGGCCCTCGGGCAGGTCGCGAACGGCACAACGAGCGCGTCGCCTCCGGCACTTGCCGAAGCCGTGTCGCCGGAGGCCGGCATCGCCGACATCATCGTCACCGCCCGGAAGAAGACCGAGTTCCAGCGCGACGTGCCCGTCTCGATCGAGAGCCTGTCGGGCGCGCAGCTCGGCACCTCGAAGATCACGCAGATCATCGATCTCGTCTCGCGCGTGCCGACGCTGACCGTGTCGTACGGATCGACCAGCCCGTTCGCCGAGATCCGCGGCTTCGGGACCGGCAATAGCGAATCCTTCGACCAGGCGGTCGGCAAGTTCGTCGACAACGTGTCGTACGGCCGCGGCCAGGACCTGCGCCTGCCGCTGTTCGACATCGAGCGCGTCGAGGTGCTGAAGGGACCGCAGGTGCTGCTCTACGGCAACAGCTCGACCGCCGGCGCGCTGAACATCACCACCCGCAAGCCGGGAGACCGTTTAGAGGCGGACGGGTCGGTCGCCTATGAGTTCAACGCCGACGAGGTGCTCGCCCAGGGCGGAATCACCGTCCCGGTGACGGAGGGCGCAAGCCTGCGGCTGTCGGGCCTCTACCAGGATGTCGCCAAGGGCCGCACCTATAACGTCCTGACCGGGAACCACGATCCCAGGATCAACAACTATGCCGGCCGGGCGATCCTGCGGCTCGATCCCGCGCCCGATCTCGAGATCACGCTCAAGGCGGAATATGATCATCTCCGCAACAAGGGCAACGGCAGCGAAGCGTTCGCACAGGCGACGGCCGGACCCGCCATATTTCCAGAGATCGATGCGAACAACGTGTCCGAGTACGACAACGATAAAGCGCCGTTCTTTCAGAAGAACTACGACGAGCTTCACAGCCAGGTCTATCAGACAGACGTCAATCTGAAGGCTTTCGGCGGGACGATCACGTCGACCACCGCCTACCGCAAACAGGGTTATTCGGGCTCGGTCCCGGGCGTATTTCCGGTGCCGGTGTTCAACGCCTATATCGGTTATGACTATAAGCAGTTCAGCCAGGAACTCCGCTATAGCGGTCGGCACGGCAATCTCGACGTGACGTTCGGTGGCTTCTACCAGCACGAGAATTATCTGAACGCGAGCGCGCTCGACACCAATCTCGCGGCGCTCGGCGCGCCTGTCCCGCCGTTCGCGTTCAACTTCCTGCTGCACGAGAAGACCGAATCCTATTCCGGTTTCGGCGATCTCACCTATCATTTCACCGACCGCCTGAGCCTCGAGATCGGCGGCCGCTACAGCCGGATCACGCGCCGCGCCGATCAATCCGCCTTTCCAGGCGACATCGTTCCGGGCAAGTCATACGGCCTGCTGCAGGACGCGCAGGCACGCAACCTCTCGCTCTACCCGCTATACCAGGGCTTCTTCGGCGTGGCGCCGCACGATTATGTCGGGCTGCGGCTGAAGGAGCATCACTTCCAGCCGCAGATCGTCGGGCAGTACAAGATCCTCGACAAGGCGCAGGTCTACGCCAAATACGTCAAGGGCGACAAAGCCGGCGCCTTCGACGCCAACTACCAGGGATTGCCGGGCAATGTGACGCCCGCCAACGTCGATTTCGCGCCGGAAAAGGCCGAGTCGTACGAGGTCGGCTTCAAGGGCCTGATCCTCGACAACAAGCTCGATTTCGCCGTCGCCGCATTCCGCACCAGCTTCACCAACCTCCAGACGAACGCGTTCATCGGCGCAGCGACGGTGGCGGTCGTCACCAACGTCGGCAAGGCGCGCTCGCAGGGCATCGAGGCCGAGCTTCACTATGCGCCGGTCGCAGGCCTCCGGATCGACCTGACGGGAGCCTATACCGACGCCAAATATCTCGACTTCCCAGGCGGCGCCTGTACGCGCGCGCAGGGCGCCGCCCCCGGCGGCTGCGCGCAGCAGGATCTCTCGGGCACGCGCACGCCCTATTCGTCGAAGTTCGCCGGCACGATCGGCGTCGACTATTCGCAGCCGGTCGGCGACTATGTGCTCGACGGCGGCGTTCTGGTCATCGCCCGCTCCAAGTATAACCCGAGCACGAACAACGAACCGCTGCTGCAGCAGCGCGGCTACGCCCAGATCGACGCGCATATCGACCTTAAGCCTGCCGACGGCCACTGGACGGCATCGCTGTTCGCGCGCAACCTGACCGGCTATCGCTACCGCGAATACGGTGGCGTCGTTCCGCTGACCACCGGCGCGCTGTTCACCGACCAGTCGCGAGGCCGTCAGATCGGCGTCCGCGGGGGCTTCAACTTCTAGAGCAGGACGATCTGCGCTTGAATCGCCGTTCTCATCGTCGGTAACTACCGGTTCAAGCAAGGAACATCTGCCGCGGACCGGCGGCAGCCGGTCGACGCGCGACCTCCGCGATCAGGCGGCAATTGCCGCCTTGTCTTCCTGATTTATCATCCGCTGGACGATACGATTGAAGATGATGATCCCGGCATCGTGCGCGGTCGGCATGATCTTGGCGTCGGCGGTCCGGTCGATCATCCGCTGCTGCGCCTCGATTATGACTTTGTCTTCCTGGAACGCCTTGTTCATGATCCCCATGAAGACGCCGCGGAAGGCTTCATCGTCGTGCTCCCGGTGCGGACCCCAGGAGAAGAAGTAGCGCGACGTCCGCTCACCGGTCGGCGTCACCGCCTGGCTGCTGAAAGTGACGTTCCCAACGGCCGAGGACAAGTCGGGCTGCGCATAATCGTTCGCGGCGGCGCTGCCGGCAGGAAAATTGCCCGCCCACATCCGCAGGATGCCGGGAACCAGATATTCATAGTAGGAGAACGTGTCGAACAGCACCGGTCCACCCTCGCGGCCGGGCTGGTTCGGGAGCCAGCGCTCGAACCGGATGCCGCGATCGAGCGTGATCATCTTCGGACGCTCTTCGGAGAAGGTCGCCGGCGCGCCGAAACTCTCGGCGTGAACATAGGTCAGGTGACTGAAATCGAGCAGGTTCTCGTTTATCAGCCGCGCCTCGGCGGCATAGTCGAGGAAGCCCGTGCCCATGATCCAGTCAGGATCGTCGGGTCCGACGACCGCCGGGATCAGCGCCTCGTCGGCGAACGCCGGATCGCCGGGCCAGATCCATATCCATCCGTGCAGCTCCGCCACCGGACAGGTCCGCACCCGGGCCGATGCCGGGATCGTCGGCTGGGCGGGGATCTCGATGGCCCTGCCGTCGGAATCGTACAGCAGCCCGTGGTACGGGCACCGCAGGGTCGCGCCCTCGCATCTTCCCATCGACAGAGGCGCGAGACGGTGTATGAAGCGATCCGCCATGGCGACGAGCCGACCGTCGGCCCGCCAGATCACCACCGGATCATCCGCGATCGTCATCGCGAACGGCTTGTCCGCCGGCAGATCATGCGCCCACGACGCGACATACCAGGCATTGCGCGGATAATTCATGGTCCTCTCCCGAACCGCTATCGTCGATCGGCGTTCGTCGGCACCGCTTGCTTAACGTCGATGAACAATGTTCAGTTATCAAGGTCGTTGCTCGACTTCAAAGCGCAATCATGAAGGTCGGACCGAACGATATCCTGTCGGCGGCGCTCGCGCTGGTCGAGGACGCGGGGATCGACGCGTTGAACATGCGGGCGCTCGCCGCCCGGATCGGCGTGCAGGCGTCCGCGCTCTATTGGCATATCGGCGGCAAGGCCGAGCTGCTGTCGCTGATGGCCGAGACGTTCTACGTTCGCGCATTCGACGCGGCGCGCGCCGAAACCCAGTGGCGCGAATGGCTGCTCGGCTATGGCCGCGCGCTGCGGCAAGTCCTGTTGCAGCACCGCGACGCCGCCCAGATCTGCGCCCGGGCCGAGCCGGTCGGCACCGCGGCGCAGAGCGCCGACATGCTCGCCGCACCGCTCGTGGCGGCCGGTCTCGCGCGCCATGACGCGCTCGTCTATCAGTCCTCCGTGATCTCGCTCGCACTGGGCTGGGCGATCTACGAACAGAGCAGCGCGCTGCGCGATCATCTGCGAACGGTGATCGACTTCGACGAGAGCTTCACCGTCGGATTGACGGCGATGGTGAGCGGGTTCCCGGAGCGCGCCGCCGGCTGATCAGCCGATCGGCGTCACCAGCTCGCCGAGTGCGCCGATTTCCATCCGCACCTCGTCGCCGTTCCGCAGATAGCGCGGCGGCTTGGCGCCATGGCCGACTCCGGCCGGCGTACCCGTCGCGATGACGTCCCCGGGAAAGAGCGTCATGATCGTGGTCAGATGCGCGATGATCTCGGCGACGCTGAAAACCATCTGCGCCGTGCTCGAATCCTGCCTGATCTCGCCATTGAGCGACAGCCGCACGCGGAGGTCCTGCGGATCGTCGACGAACTGCGCCGGCAGCAGATACGGTCCCATCGGCGCGAAGCCGTCGAACGCTTTGTGCTGGACCCAGTCGACGCCGACCGGCGGCCGCTTCTCCAGCCAGTCGCGCGCCGACAGATCGTTGAAGTTGGTATAGCCGGCGACGACGTCGAGCGCATCTTCGACCGGAACGTCGCGGCATATCGTGCCGATGACGACCCCCAGCTCGGCCTCCCAATCCATCATCTGCGCCTTCCTGGGCACCGACACCGTGTCGCCCGAACCCCGGATCGTGTTGTTCGCCGGCTTGATGAAACTGTACGGATAGCTCGGTGTCATTGCGATGCCCATTTCGGCGATATGGTCGTGATAGTTCGCGCCGATGCAGACGATCTTGCCCGGCGCCGCGAGCGGCGGCAGGAAGCGCGCGGCAGCCGCCGCCGTTCCCTCGGCTTCGAACAGGCCGGCGCTTGCGTCGACCCGCCTCGTCAGCACGGCATTCCACTTCGGCCAATCGCACAGCAACGGCATCAAATCGGCGGGCTCGTCCGGCAACAGGCCTTCAAACTCCGCGCCCAGCACCTTCGATAGCGAGACGAGCTTGTCGCCGCTCGCGACGACGATCGCGGCGCCTTCGTCCGCGTCGACCACTGCCAACCGATAATTGACGCTCATGCCGCTCCAGTCCTACGTTCCGCCTTGCTTTGCGTGCCGATGCCCCAATGCTCCTCCTCGATCTCGGTGAGGATCACCCGGATCGACGGTTCGGGCGCGCCGATCGCCCGCATCGTGCCCGCGGCGAGCTCCCGGATCAGCGCCTGCTTCTGTTCGAGCGTCCTGCCCTTGATCAGCTTGACCGAGATGATCGGCACCGGGCCTCCTCTTCGGCCCATCACCAACAGGGCCGGACCGAGCCTATCAACCTGAAACCTTAGACGCAAGAGTGGATGCACTTAAATAGCGGTCCGGCTTATACGCATTCGCGCAGGCTTACACACGACAACTTCTGTTGACCCAACTGCATCCCGTGGTAACAATTTCGCGATGTCCGATCTCAGCGAACTCCTCAAGCCTATCGAACGCGGCGATGGCCGAAGAACGGCCGTGGACGTCTACGACGCCCTCCAGGTCTCGATTCTCAGCGGACGGCTGAAGCCCGGCATGGTGCTGTCCCAGGTCGGGGTGGCAAAGGCGCTCAACGTCAGCCGCACGCCGATCCGCGAGGCGATGCGGATGCTCCAGGAGGGCGGGCTGCTCACCGCCGAGCCGAACTATCGCAGCCGGGTCGTCGGCTTCGATCCGAGCGACATCGAAGCCTTGTACATGAAGCGGCTGGTGATGGAGACGCTCGGCGTCGCGATCACGACGCGCCGGATGTCGGCCACGCTGATCGCACAGCTGCGCCACGTTATCGTGTCGCTCGAAAGCGACGAGGCGCACGAGGATTTCGGCGAGTGGCTCAACCTGCACAGGCGGTTCCACCGGCTGATCGTCCAGGAGGGCGGCGACGCGCTCGCCGCGGATCTCGAACAGCTGGAGATGCGCAGCGAGCGCTACCAGTCGGCCTATAAGGGCGCGCATCTGCCCGGATGGTGGCAGCGTGGCGAAGCCGAGCATCGCGCGCTGATCGACGTGATGTGCCAGGGCGACGTCGTCAGGGCTTCGGAACTCGCCGCACGCCATCTGGCGCGAACCGCGCTCGAACTGCTGGCCGCGCTGGCGCCCGAATTCGACACGTCGCGGCTTCGCGCCAGCCTGAGCTTCGCGATCGCCGGCGCACAGGCCGCTTGACCTCCTGTCGCTGATCGCACGGTCATTGCGTGCGCAGCAGCCCGCCATCGACGATCAGGGTCTGGCCGGTCATGAACGCCGCGTCGTCGGAGGCGAGGAACGACATCGCGCCGACGAGGTCGATCGGCATGCCCGGCCGCTTGATCGCCTGCATCTGCGCGAACTGCTCGAAGGCCTGCCCGTCCGGGAAGTCCCTTTCGGTGTTCGGCGTGCGCGTCAGGCCCGGCGCGATGCAGTTGACCGTGATTCCGTGCGGGCCGAGATCGGTCGCCAGCCCGCGTGTGAAACCGACGACGGCGCCCTTCGACGCCATGTAGTTCGAGAAGCCGCCGATCACGAGGCCGAGCGTGTTCGACGTGATGTTGACGATGCGGCCGTAGCCACGCTCGACCATCTTCGGCACGAACGCGCGGCAGATCAGGAACATGCTGTCGACGTTGATCGCCATCGTCCGCCGCCACGCAGCGAGCGTCACGTCGCCGAGCTGGGCATTGGGGCTGACGCCGGCATTGTTGACGATGATATCGCAGCCGTCGTGCCGTTCGAGCACGGCGCGCGCCACGGCCTCGATCTGCGCCTCGTCGGTCACGTCGACTTGGCGGAAACTTGCGTCGGGCGCACCGCCGGCCTTCAGCGTCGCCGCAAGCTCGGGCGCAGGGTCGCGGTCGACGGCGATCACGATGGCTCCTTCCGCCGCGAGCCGCTGCGCGAAGGCAAGGCCGAGCCCGCGCGCGGCACCGGTCACGAGTGCGACCCTGCCCGCCTTCGATCGGATCACCTGTTCCATGGATCGCGTCGCGAGGGAACGCGCGCTAAGCCGCCGGCGCGGCGACGAAGGTGAGCGGAAGCGTCTCGACCGACAGGCGCGGCCATACATGCCGCGAGACATCTCCGACGAGCGTGAACGAGGTCGTGCGTGCGAGCAACTCCTCGACGGTCACGCGCATCTCCATCCGGCCCAGCGGCGCGCCGAAGCACTGGTGGACGCCGCGACCAAAGGCGAAATGCTGGCGCGCCTTGCGGGCCAGGTCGAATTTGCCCGGCTCGTCCCAGCGCGCCGGATCGACATTGGCCGAGCCCCAGTTGAGGAAGACGCTGTCGCCGGCGCGGATCGTCTCGCCGCCGACCTCGACGTCGCATGTTGCCATGCGCGGCATTTCCTGCTGCGGAGTCTCGATGCGCAGGCTCTCCTCGACCGCGTCGGGGACCCGCTCCGGATGCGCCCGTAGAAGTGATTGGAGATCGGCGTCGCGGGCCAGGCGGAGCACGAGATTGCCGATCCCGCTGGCGGTCGTCGACCGGCCGGCGGCGATGAGCGCGATCACCAGGCCGATGATCGCCTGGTCGTCCAGCTTCTGACCGTCGATGTCGCCGGCGATGATCCCGCTGACCGCATCGTCGCGTGGCTCGGCACGACGCTCGTCGATCAGCCCCTGGATATACGGAACCACCTTCATGATGTGTTCCAACGGCAGCTCGCTCCCCGGCGTCACCGTGCCCGATCCGGTCAGCCGCTCCATCTCGGAAGACCAGTCGTTGTAGATGCGCCAATCATCCTTGACCTGGAGGAAGGCGCACAGCACGCGGGTCGAGAACGGATAGGCATAGCCCTGCGCGAAATCCGCGGTGCCGGCGGTGCCGTCGGCGATCAACCTGTCGATCATTTCGGCCGCGATCGGCCGCACCGTCGCTTCGGCCGCGGCGATCGGGCCGGCCGCAAAGAACTTGTTCATGAGCCGGCGGTAGGCCGTGTGCTCGGGCGGATCGGCCATCAGCGGCAGGATACGCGGGGTCCCCACCGGCACCGTCACGTTGCTGAACGTCTTGGTATCGGTCGCGGCCTTGTTCACCTCGGCATGGCTGAAGATGCCCCAGGTGCCGCGGCCCTCGCCATGGTCGTAGCGCGCAACCGGCGCTTGCCCAAGCAGCTGGGCATAAGCCGAGCTTGGATCCTCGGCCTGTCCGTTGACGACATCCGCAAGCGCCTTTTCCGGCTCCCAACGCATCGGCATGACCTCTCCCACATCGTTCATTGACCAGTCAGTGTATCCACATATAGCGATCTGCGCAATCCAGTAGCGGCATCGATCACTGGCCGATCGGCGGTTTCCAGCGTCGCAGGTCGGTCTCGTCTTCATAAGGCTGACGCGACGGATAGGTGATCAGCTCGATCAGCGCGCCGAACGGCGACCGCACGAGGCAGAACCGGTTGCCCGTGCCGCCCTCGTTCCCGATCATGTCCCACGGCTGTGCCAGCAACTCGCCGCCGGCGGCGACTGCGCGGTCGATCGCAGCGGCGAGATCGTCGACGTAGAGCGCGAGATGCTGCCAGCCGACGTCGCAGGCCCGTGCCGCGTCGCGCTGATCCACTACGGTATAGTGAAACAGCTCGATGCCGGGACCGGTCCCGAGGCGGTACATGCGTACGACATCAACGCGCGCGCCTGCCGGCAGCCCGATCGCGCGCTCGACCTCGGTCCCGCCGAGCGGCGGCTGATGCGCGCCGAGCATCTCGTAGACGAATTCACCGCCCAGCCCGTCGATGATGAACCGTTCGGCGACCGCGATGTCGGGCACGGTAAGTCCGATATGATCGACGCCGCGCATGCCCCCGCCCAAAGCCCGACTTCCCATTAGCTCCAGCAACACTTGTATCCACTAATAAAAGGACGTACACAACCCTTAGTTGATCGAGGAGAGGCTTGGATGGCCGACCATCATGAAGGAACGCTCCTCGCGGAGCGGCCCGCGCGGCAGGCTGCACGTGTCCTTCGCAACTTCGTCGATGGTCGCTTCGTCGATGGCGGCAAGCCGTTCGACATCTACGACCCGGCAACGGGGCGGGTACACGCCATCGCCTATGAGGCCGATCGCGCGATCGTCGATGCGGCGGTGGCCGCGGCACGCAAAGCGGTCGACGGCGCGTGGGGGCAGATGCCGCTCGCGCGACGCCGTGCGCTGCTGATCCGCGTCGCCGAACGCATTGAGGAGCGGTTCGACGATTTTCTCGAGGCCGAGATCGCCGATACCGGCAAGCCGCTCGAACTTGCCCATCACCTCGATATCCCGCGCGGCGCGGCCAATTTCCGCGTGTTCGCCGATACCATCGCCAATCTATCGACCGAGACGTTCGAGATGGACACGCCAGACGGCGGCAAGGCGTTGAACTATGCGGTGCGCAAGCCCTTGGGCGTCGTCGGCGTGATCTCGCCCTGGAACCTGCCGCTGCTGCTGATGACGTGGAAGGTCGCCCCCGCCATGGCGTGCGGCAATGCGGTGATCGTCAAGCCCTCCGAAGAGACGCCGTCGACGACCACGCTACTTGGCGAGGTGATGAAGGAAGTCGGCATTCCCGATGGCGCGTTCAACGTGATCCACGGCTTCGGCCGCAATTCGGCAGGCGAGTTGCTGACCAGTCATCCGGGCGTCCGCGCGATCACCTTCACCGGCGAGACGCGCACCGGAGCGGCGATCATGAAATCCGCCGCGTCGACGATCAAGGCGCTGTCGTTCGAGCTGGGCGGCAAAAACGCCGCGATCGTGTTTGCCGATGCCGACATCGACGCGGCGATCACCGGCTTGGCGCGCGCAGTGTTCCTCAATACCGGGCAGGTCTGCCTCGCGCCCGAACGCATCTATGTCGAGCGGCCCGTGTTCGATCGCTTCGTCGCGGGCATGAAGGCCAAGGCCGAGGCGCTGAAGCCGGGGCTGCCCAATGATCCCGGCGTCAACTTCGGGCCGCTGATCTCCGCGGAGCATCGCGACAAGGTGCTCGATTATTACAGGCTCGCGGTCGACGAGGGCGCAACCGTGGTGACCGGCGGCGGCGTTCCCGCGCTCATCAGCGAGGCGGCGAACGGCTATTTCGTCGAGCCGACGCTGTGGACCGGCCTCGCGCACGATGCGCGCGTCTGCCGCGAGGAGATTTTCGGGCCGGTGGCTGCGATCATAGCCTTCGACAGCGAGGACGAAGCAGTGCGCATGGCCAACGACAGCGAATACGGCCTCGCCTCGTCGATCTGGACCACCAATCTGTCGCGCGCGCACCGCGTCGGCAAAGCGATGGAGGTCGGCATTTCATGGGTGAATTGCTGGTTCCTGCGCGATCTACGCACCCCGTTCGGCGGCTCCAAAATGTCGGGCGTCGGTCGCGAAGGCGGCGAGCATTCGATCAACTTCTATTCCGAGCCGACCAACATCTGCATCAAGCTCTGAGGAACAGGAGAGACGGACATGGCCACTCTTGCCGACAGTCCCGAAGCGACCTTTGCCGCACCGGCGCTTCAGACGAAGTTCTATTCGCACGCGACGCTCGAGTGCAAGGATATCGCGTTCACCCGCAAGTTCTTCGAGGAGTTTCTCGGCTTCCAGACCGTCCGGATGGCCGATGTCTCCTTCTGGGCACGGCTCGGCGGGGATCAGATCATCGTCGTCGTCAAAAGCCCGACCAAGACCAAAGATGCGATGCCGTTCCTCAACCATAACGGGCTCGATGTCGGCACCGAAAGCGACGTCGACGCGGCTTACGATATCGTCAAGCGCGACGCCGAGAAATGGGGCCTCCACAAGATCAGCAGGCCGGTCGTGCAGCACGGCACCTATTGCTTCTACTTCTGGGACAGGGACGACAATGCCTGGGAAATACTCTCCAACCCCGAGGGTGGCTATTCCTGGGGTTTCGCGCTCGGCGACCAGCAGGGTGCCGGCCATATGAGCCGCGCATTCGCACGTCCCGAGGCGACGCTGACCAAGGGCAAGTAAGATGAGCGCCGATCTTCACGACATCAGCTATGTCCGTATCGGGTCGGATGACCTGAATGAGAGCGTTCGCTTCGCGACGCAGATCCTCGGCCTGGAGCTGACGGGTCTGGAAGCGGGCGCGGCATATCTGCGTGGCGACACGCGGGACCACAATATCGTCTACGTCAAAGGGCGTTCGTCACCGCACGTGATCGGGTTCGAACTGCCGAGCATGGCCGCGCTGGATGCGGCCGCGACGATGTTCGAGGGCGCCGCTCTACCGGTACGGTACGGCAATGCAGATGAGCGCGAGCAGCGCCGTGTCCAGGGATTGATCACGGTCGAGGATCCGACCGGCAACATCATCGACTTGGTGGCGCACCCGGCGGCGAGCGGGCGCCGCTACTTCGGCACGCGCGATGCCGGGATCACCTCGTTCAGCCATATCGGCCTCAGGACCTCGAATCCGAAAAGCGCCGAGACATTCTACACGACGATGCTCGGCGCCAAGGTGAGCGACTGGATCGGCGATGCGGCGCTGCTGCGAATCGACGAGGTGCATCACAAGATCGCGCTCTTCCCCTCGAGCTATGCCGGCATTCAGCACGTCAACTTCCAGGTGGAATCGCAGGACGACATCATGCGGTCGTTCTATTTCCTCCAGAAGAACAATGTGAAGATTGTCTTCGGTCCCGGCCGTCATCCCACCTCGGGTGCGCGCTTCCTCTACTTCCAGGGGCCAGACAACATCATCTACGAATATTCCACCGGCGTTCGGCTGATCACGCCCGAGGACGAGAAGACCTATGTTCCCCGCCAGTTTCCCAAGGCGGCGGACAGTTTCTGCATGTGGGGGTCGGAGCCCGACATACCCGAGTTCCGCGTGGCCAAGCCGGCCGACGCGGTCGCCCGTGCCGCCTGATGCGGCGCGGACGCTGCGCATGGCGGCGCGCGCGATGGGGCGGCACGGCCTCGCGCACGCGTACGGCCATGTCAGCATCCGGATCGACGCGGACAGCTTTCTGGTGTCTCCGTCGCAGCCGCTCGGCACGGTCGCGAACGGACAGGCGGGGATCGTCGTTCCATTCGACGGCGAACTGCCGGCGGGCGTGCTCGGCGAGGTCCGCATCCACCGCGAAATCTATCGCCGTCGGCCGGCGGTCGGCGGCATTTGCCGCTTCCAGTCGCCGGCCGTGATCGCACTTGCCGCACTCGGCGAGACGCCGCGCGCGTTCCACGGCCCGGGCACCTACTTTGCCCCTGCCCCGCCGCTATGGCCGGGAGTCGCACTCGTTCGCGACGACGAGTCCGCCGCCAAGGTCGCCGAAGTGATGGGCGATGCCGCAGCCGTCGTGCTGTCGGGGAATGGCGCTGTCACGGCTGGCGAGACGCTGGAGACGGCGGCGGCGCTGGCCTTCTTCCTCGAGGATTCGGCGCGGATCGAAGTTTCGCTGCTCCCGGCGATCGCCGCCGGACGGGCGGTACGTCGCTACACACCCGCCGAGATCGAAGCGCGCGCGATCAAGACAGGCGGCCTCTTCGAGCGGATGTGGCATTTCCTCTGTTTCGGAGATCCCGAATGGCAAGCATGAGCCTGAAGTCCGCTCCGCCTCGCAGCAGTATCGACGAACAGGCCGCGCTGATCCGCGCTGCCTACGAGACGCTCACGCCGCTGCCCCCCGTACGTCTCGCGCTGCCTGATGCGACGATCGACGACGCCTATGCGATCCAGGAGGCGAACACCATTCATTGGGAGCGCCAGGGGCGCACCGTCGTTGGCGCCAAGATCGGGCTGACGGCGAAGACGGTGCAGGCGCAGCTCGGCGTCGATCAACCAGATTTCGGCACGCTGTTCGCCGACATGGGCGTACCCGATGGCGATGTGGTGGCGCCCGGACTGCTCCTCCAGCCCAAGGTCGAAGCGGAGATTGCCTTCGTCCTGAGACGCGCGCTCAATCCGACAAGGCTGACCACCGCCGAGTTGATCGACTGCGTTGCCTATGCCCTGCCGGCGATCGAGATCGTCGACAGCCGCATCAAGGACTGGGACATCCGCATCGTCGATACGGTGGCGGACAATGCCTCGTCGGGTCTGTTCGTGCTCGGCACGACGCCGGTGCCGCTGGCCGAGCTCGACCTTCGGCTGTGCGGGATGGTGCTGGAGAAGAATGGCGAACCCGTGTCGTTCGGGGCGGGCGCAGCCTGCCTCGGCAATCCGCTCCATGCGCTCGGCTGGCTCGCGGTCAAGATGGCGAAAGTCGGTCGGCCGCTCGGTGCCGGCGACGTCATCCTCGCCGGTGCGCTCGGGCCGATGGTCGCGGTCGCGCCGGGCGACGGCGTGGAAGCGCGCATCGAGGGACTCGGCAGCGTCCGCGTCCGGTTCGGGAAGGAAGCGTCATGAAGACGAAAGTGGCGATCATCGGCTCGGGCAACATCGGCACCGACCTGATGATAAAGATCATGCGGCTGTCGCACGTGCTGGAAATGAGCGTCTTCGTCGGCATAGATCCTGAGTCGGACGGCTTGAAACGCGCGGCGCGGCTGGGCGTGGCGACGACCGCGGGCGGGCTCAACGCGCTGGTCGCGATGCCCGAATTCCAGAACATCGGCATCGTCTTCGACGCGACCAGCGCCGGCGCGCACAAGCGCCACAGCGAGGTGCTGATCGCGCACGGCAAGCGCGTGATCGATCTGACCCCGGCGGCGATCGGTCCTTATACGATCCCTTCGGTCAACGGCGACGCCAACCTCGATGCGCCCAACGTCAACATGGTGACGTGCGGCGGCCAGGCGACGATCCCGATGGTCGCGGCGGTCAATCGCGTGGCGCATG
>CAXUEV010000014.1:0-20055 GCA_964250105.1 uncultured Sphingomonadaceae bacterium | reverse complement strand
GGTACAAGAACCTCATGCAGGTTCCCAAGATCGACAAGATCGTCATCAACATGGGCGTCGGCGACGCGACGCAGGACAAGAAGCTGGTCGATGCCGCTGCAGCCGAGATGGCGCTGATTGCCGGACAGAAGCCGGTGGTGTGCAAGGCGAAGAAGTCGGTCGCCGTGTTCAAGCTGCGGGAAGGTATGCCGATCGGCTGTAAGGTGACGCTTCGCCGCGAGAAGATGTACGAATTTCTCGATCGGCTCGTGACCATTGCCCTGCCGCGTGTTCGCGACTTTCGTGGGCTGAACCCGAAATCGTTCGACGGGCGCGGCAACTACGCGATGGGGCTGAAGGAGCAGATCGTGTTTCCAGAGATCAACTATGACCGCATCGGCAAGGTGCGCGGCATGGATGTGATCATCACCACGACCGCCAGAACCGACGACGAAGCGCGGGCGTTGTTGTTTGCTTTCGGCCTGCCGTTTACCGGCATGGTTGACGCTAAGAAGGCGGCTTGAGCGATGGCGAAGAAAAGTTCAGTCAACAAGAACGAGCACCGCAAGGCGCTAGTCAAGAAATATGCCGCCAAGTTCGCGGCGTTGAAGGTCATCGCCGCGGATGAGACCAAGGATGACGGCGAGCGCCTGATCGCCCGGCTGAAGATGTCCGAGCTGCCGCGCAACGCCACCCCGGGTCGGGTGCGCAACCGGTGCGAGCTGACCGGCCGCAGCCGCTCGGTCTATCGCAAGTTCAAACTGTCGCGGATCATGCTGCGGGAACTGGGCAACAAGGGCCTTATCCCCGGCCTGACCAAGTCGAGCTGGTAGACACTATGTCGATGACCGATCCTCTGGGCGACATGCTTACGCGCATTCGCAACGGCCAGCAGGCGCGCAAGGACAGCGTGCTGACGCCAGCTTCGAAGCTGCGCGCGCGTGTGCTCGACGTGCTTCAGCGTGAAGGCTATATTCGCGGCTATAGCGATGCCGACGGCGGCGTCGCCGCATCGCTGCGCATCGACCTCAAATATTTCGAGGGGCAGCCGGCGATCCAGCATCTCGCTCGCGTGTCGAAGCCGGGCCGACGGGTCTACTCGGGCGCATCCGACCTGCCACAGGTCAGGAACGGACTTGGCATTGTCATCGTATCGACGCCGAAAGGCGTTCTGTCCGACGCGGAAGCGCGCGAGCAGAACGTCGGCGGCGAAGTTCTCTGTCAGGTATTCTGATCATGTCGCGTATCGGCAAGAAATTGGTTTCGGTCCCGGCCGGCGTCACGGCGACGATCGAGGGCGGCGAGCTCAGCATCAAGGGGCCCAAGGGTCTGCTGACGATGCCGCTGGTCGACGACATCGCCTACAAGGTCGAAGGCGGTGCCATCAGTGTCCAGCCGGCGAACGACAGCAAGCGTGCGCGCGCCTTCTGGGGTATGCAGCGGACCTTGGTGTCGAACCTCGTGGTGGGCGTATCGGACGGCTTCACCAAGGTGCTCGAGATTACCGGTGTCGGCTACCGTGCCAGCGTTGCGGGCAAGACGCTCAAGCTCCAGCTCGGCTACAGCCACGACGTCGACTATCCAATCCCGGAAGGGATCGCGATCAAGACGCCCGACCAGACTACGGTCGAGATCACCGGTTCGGACAAGCAGCAGGTCGGTCAGGTCGCTGCCGAAATCCGGCGCTGGCGCAAGCCCGAGCCGTATAAGGGCAAGGGCATCAAGTACCGCGGTGAATATATCTTCCGTAAGGAAGGGAAGAAGAAGTAATGACCAAGGGTCTTTCCCTGTTCGAGAAGCGTCGCCGCCGCGTGCGTACGGCGTTGCGCGCGAAGTCGGGGCTGCGTCCGCGGCTGTCGATCCATCGTTCGTCGCAGCATATCTACGCGCAGGTTATCGACGACGCGCAGGGCGTGACAATCGCGTCCGCCTCGACGCTTGAAAAGGCGGTGCGCGATACGACGGGTGCCACGATCGCCGCGGCGACTTCGGTCGGTCAGCGCCTCGCGGAGCGGACCAAGGCCGCCGGTGTCACGACCGTCGTCTTCGATCGCGGCGGCTTCCTGTTTCACGGCCGGGTCAAGGCGCTCGCCGACGGTGCCCGCGAAGCCGGATTGGAGTTCTAGAGATGGCGATGGAACCTCGTAGCGGTCCTGGCGGCGGCCCCGGTGGACGTGGTCCGGGCGGCAATCGCAGCGGTCCGGGCGGCAATAATCGCGGTCCGCAACGGGGCGGCAATGACCGTAACCGTGGTCGCGGCGGTCCGCCGTCGGACGGCGGTGAGGAACTGGTGGAGAAGCTGGTTCATATCAACCGCGTGTCGAAGACGGTCAAGGGCGGCAAGCGCTTCGGTTTTGCGGCGCTGGTCGTCGTCGGCGACGGTAAGGGTCGGGTTGGTTTCGGCCACGGCAAGGCTCGCGAAGTTCCCGAGGCGATCTCGAAAGCGACCGCCGCTGCGAAAAAGGCGATGATCCGCGTGCCGCTGCGCGACGGCCGTACGCTGCACCACGACGGCTTCGGGCATTTCGGCGCGGGCAAGGTCTATGTCCGTTCGGCGACTCAGGGAACCGGTATCATCGCCGGCGGACCGATGCGCGCCGTTTTCGAGTCGCTCGGCGTCGCTGACGTCGTCACCAAGTCGGTCGGTACCAACAATCCGTACAACATGATCCGCGCAACCTTCGCCGCGCTTGGCGAGCAGACGAGCCCGAAGGCGGTGGCCCAGCGTCGCGGCAAGAAGATCGCCGACCTGATCGCGCGCCGCGGTGAGATGTCGGCCCGGACTGCCGAAGTTGAAGCCGAAGCGGTCGCCTGAGGAAATCGAGATGACGATCAAGGTTACCCAGACCGGTTCACCGATCCGCCGTGATCCCAGCCAGCGGCAGACGCTGATCGGACTCGGGCTCAACAAGATGCACCGCACTCGCGAGCTCGAGGACACGCCGTCGATTCGCGGCATGCTCCAGAAGGTGCATCATCTGGTCAGGATCGACGGCGAATAGTCCGTCGGCCGTCCGTCAACTGCGCGACTAAAGCGAAAGCGAGTGCACGATTATGAAGCTGAACGACCTCCACGATAACGATGGTGCCCGCAAGAAGCGCGTTCGCGTCGGCCGCGGTATCGGTTCCGGCGTCGGCAAAACCGCCGGTCGCGGACAGAAAGGCCAGAAGTCGCGTTCGGGCGTGGCAATTAAGGGCTTCGAGGGCGGCCAGATGCCGCTGCACATGCGGATCCCGAAGCGCGGCTTCAACAATGTCTTCCGCAAGTACTACGCCGAAATTAATCTGGGTACGCTGCAGAAGGCGGTCGACGACGGCAAGATCGCGACCGGCACTCTGCTTGACGGCGACGCTCTGGTCACCGCCGGTGTCATCAGCCATGCGCGCGAGGGTGTGCGACTGCTCGGCAAGGGCGTATTGACGGCTGCTCTGACTTTGAAGCTCGACGGTGCCAGTAAGAGTGCTGCCGCGGCGGTGGTCGCAGCCGGTGGTACGATCGAACTCGCGCCGCCGAAGGCAGAGCCGATCGGTGCCGACGAGCAGAAGGCCGCGCGTGCGGTCGCCCGTGTCGCCAAGGCCGGAGGCTGACCGCCGGTCGGCTCTCGTGACCGAACTGCTACAGTCATGGCGATTGCTGCTCGACATGCCTAACTATGCGATGCAGGTGACGGAGTCTGGTACGATCGTCGTCACTTGTCGGCGGACATTGGGAACGTAGATGGCGTCTTCAGCGCAGCAACAGCAACTCGCCGCCAGTCTCAGCCTGGCGAATTTTTCCAAGGCTACCGAGCTCAAAAAGCGGCTGTGGTTCACGCTCGGTGCGCTGATCGTCTTTCGGCTCGTGTCGTTCGTGCCGCTGCCCGGAATTGATCCCGAGGCGTTGAATTCGCTGTTCGCCCGGACGCAGGGCGGCGTGCTCGATTTCTTCAACATGTTTTCCGGGGGCGCGCTGCAGCGGATGTCGCTTATCGCGCTCGGCGTGACTCCTTATATCACCGCGTCAATCATCATACAGCTGATGACCAGCCTCGTGCCGACGCTGATGGCGTTGAAGAAGGAAGGCGAGACTGGACGCAAGAAGCTGAACCAATATACCCGCTACGGCACGGTCTTCCTGACCGCGATCCAAGGCTATGGCATCGCCGTCGGGCTCGAGGGCTGGGGTGCGGGGCAGGGCGTCGCTGCGGTCATCGATCCCGGTTGGTTCTTCCGGATATCGACCGTCATCACGCTGATCGGCGGTACGATGTTCCTGATGTGGCTTGGCGAACAGATCACCAGCCGCGGCATCGGTAACGGTATTTCACTGATCATCATGGCCGGTATCGTCGCGCATTTGCCGGTGTCGATCGGCCAGTTGTTCGAGCAGACGCGCACCGGCGCGATCTCGCCGGGGTTCGTCCTGCTGGTTGCGACACTCGGTCTCGCGACGATCGCCTTCATCTGCTTGATGGAACGGGCGCAGCGGAAGATCCTGATTCAATATCCTAAGCGTCAGGTGGGCAGCCGCATGTTTCAGGGCGACAGCTCGTTCCTGCCGCTGAAGATCAACACCAGCGGCGTCATCCCGCCGATCTTCGCGTCGTCACTCCTGCTGATGCCGCTGACGGTGGCGCAGTTCCTCGGCAAGGGTGGGACTGGTCCCGACTGGTTGCTGTCGGTCACGACCCAGCTTCAGCGCGGAGCGCCAGTCTACATGGCCCTTTATGCGGCGGGCATAATCTTTTTCAGTTTTTTCTACACCGCTGTCGTGTTCAACCCCGAAGAGACGGCGGAGAATCTGAAGAAATATGGCGGGTTCATTCCGGGGATCCGGCCCGGTGTACGAACATCGGAATATCTCGACTATGTTCTGACACGGATAACGGTCGTCGGTGCCGCCTATCTGACGCTGATCTGTCTGCTACCGGAATTCCTGACTTCGAAGGTCGGCATCGCGGCGAGCTTCGGCGGTACCTCGCTGCTCATCGTCGTCAATGTCACGATGGACACGGTCGCGCAGATTCAGAGCCATCTGCTGGCGCACCAGTACGAAGGCTTGATCAAGAAGTCGAAGCTTAGGGGAAATCGCCATTGATGGACGAGCAGCGTTTTAGGCCGGCGCCGTGAACATCATATTGCTAGGTCCGCCGGGTGCCGGGAAGGGCACGCAAGCCAGCCGGCTCGAGCGCGAACGCGGCATGATCCAGTTATCGACGGGCGACATGCTGCGCGCGGCAGTGAAAGCGTCGACGCCCGTCGGGCTGAAGGCCCAGGCATTGATGACGGCTGGCGAGCTTGTGTCCGACGAGATCGTCAGCGGCATCCTGTCGGACCGGCTCGATCTGCCCGATGCGCGCGTCGGGTTCATCCTCGACGGCTATCCGCGGACCCAGGTTCAAGCCGCCGCGCTTGACGGCATCCTTACCGCCAAGGGCCTCAAGCTCGATCATGTCGTCGTGCTGGTCGTCGACGAGGAGGCGCTGGTCGACCGGATCACCGGTCGCTACACATGTGCGCAATGCGGTGAAGGATATCACGACCGTTACAAGCAGCCTGTGATCGCCGAAATCTGCGACGTCTGTGGCAATACCGTCTTTACCCGTCGCCCTGACGACAATGCCGAAACCGTCCGCACCCGGATGGCCGAATATCGCGCGAAGACTGCACCGATCCTGCCGTATTATGAGGATCGCGGCATCGTTACGCGGATCAACGGGATGGCCGACATGGCTGAAGTTGGCGATGCTATCGATCGGATCCTTGTCGTCTAGTTGGTCATCGCAGTACGAGTTGACACACCGGCATTTGCTCGCTAGCTACGCCACTTCCGATTAACCGGATAGCTGACCGGGACGCCCGCCGTGGCGAGCCCGGTTGTTCGCTTTGATATGGGGTGCGCGCCCTCGCATCCTGTGGAGCTGGGAGATTTATCTGTGGCACGTATCGCGGGCGTCAACATTCCGACCAATAAGCGCGTCGAAATCGCCCTGACCTATATCCACGGTATTGGCCGGACCAAGGCCCTTGGGATCGTCACTAAGCTGGAATTGCCCCGTGAACGCCGGGTGCAAGACCTGACCGATGCCGAAGTTCTCCAGATCCGCGAGATGATCGACAAGGACATCACCGTCGAAGGTGACCTTCGTCGTCAGACGGCGATCAATATCAAGCGGCTGATGGATCTCGCCTGCTACCGCGGCCTGCGTCACCGCCGCGGGCTTCCTGTTCGTGGCCAGCGAACGCACACCAATGCCCGTACCCGCAAGGGCAAGCCGAAGCCGATCGCCGGCAAGAAGAAGTAGAGCATCCCCTGCTTCCTGCCCGTCAGCTTCTTCTAATATCAGGATAATTCGATGGCACGCGAACCAGCCCGCATCAAGCGCCGCGAGCGCAAGAACATCACGTCGGGCGTGGCCCACGTCAATGCCAGTTTCAACAACACGATGATAACCATCACCGACGCGCAGGGTAATGCCATCGCCTGGTCGTCGGCCGGCACGATGGGCTTCAAGGGGTCGCGCAAGTCGACGCCTTATGCAGCGCAGATGGCGGCCGAGGACGCCGGCAAGAAGGCCGCCGAGCACGGCGTGCGAACGCTCGAGGTCGAGGTCCGCGGCCCGGGGTCGGGGCGGGAATCGGCGCTTCGGGCGCTGCAGGCGGTCGGCTTCAACATTACCGCGATCCGCGATGTGACGCCGATCCCGCATAACGGCGTCCGACCGCCCAAGCGCCGCCGCGTCTGACGCCAGCGCCGCCGAAACGTCCCGGCGGAACCTATTTGACGGAGCGCGCGTGACGATGCGCCTCCCAGCCCCGAGGTGAAGCAGTGGCAGTGATCGCGAAGAACTGGACCGAACTCAAGAAGCCGAACAAGCTCGACGTACGCGCGGGATCGGATCACCGTCGCCGCGCGACCTTCGTCGCCGAACCGCTCGAGCGGGGCTTCGGCCTGACGCTCGGAAATTCGTTGCGCCGTGTGCTGCTGTCGTCGCTTCAGGGTGCGGCCGTGACTGCCATTAAGATGGACGGCGTCCTCCACGAATTTTCGTCGCTTGCCGGTGTTCGTGAGGATGTGACCGACATCGTCCTGAACATCAAGCAGATCGCGATCCGGATGCAGGGCGATCAGCCCAAGCGACTGCATCTGACGGCGACCGGACCGGGAGAGGTCACCGCCGGACAGATCACGACGAGCGGCGACATGGCGATCATGAACCCCGACCTGATGATCTGCACGCTCGACGAGGGTGCGACACTCAACCTCGAGCTCACCGTCGAGGCTGGCAAGGGCTATGTTCCCGCTTCGGCCAACCGTCCGGTCGACGCGCCTATCGGTCTGGTGCCGGTCGATGCGCTCTATTCTCCTGTCCGGCAGGTTGCCTACAAGGTCGAGAATACGCGCGTCGGCCAGGAACTCGACTATGACAAGCTGACGATGACGGTCGAGACCGATGGGACGCTGTCGCCCGACGACGCTCTCGCCTATGCAGCGCGAATCCTTCAGGATCAGCTCCAGCTTTTTGTGAACTTCGACGAGCCGACTTCGGTTCACCAAGTGTCGGTCGGTCCGGCCCCGCTTGGTCCGATTGAGGTTGACGATACCGCTGCGCTCAATCGCTACCTGTTGAAGAAGGTCGACGAGCTCGAGCTTTCGGTCCGTTCGGCTAACTGCCTGAAAAACGACAACATCATCTACATAGGTGATCTCGTTCAAAAGTCGGAAAGCGAGATGCTGCGCACGCCCAATTTCGGTCGCAAATCGTTGAACGAAATCAAGGAAGTGCTCGCGGCGATGGGACTTCGCCTCGGTATGGAAATCCCCGGCTGGCCGCCCGAGAACATCGAAGAGATGGCGAAGCGGCTCGAACAGGAGTACTAGGCGTTAGCTGCGGCGATACTTTAGCAAACGACCTACATCGGCCCGCACAGGGCCTGGTCCGGGGTACCTGAAACGGCCTCTGAACGAACAGGAACAACGACATGCGTCACGGTAATGCCCATCGCAAGCTCGGCCGCACCACCAGTCATCGCCTCGCCATGTTCAGGAACATGGCGGCATCGCTGATCAAGCACGAGCAGATTACGACGACGCTGCCCAAGGCGCGGGAGATTCGGCCCTATGTGGAGAAGCTGGTGACGCTGGCGAAGACGGGCGGACTGTCGAACCGGCGTCTGGCGCATGCCCGGCTGCAGGACGACGATCAACTCGTCAAGCTGTTCGATACGATCGCGACCCGTTATGTCGACCGGCCTGGGGGCTATATCCGCATCGTCAAGGCCGGCATTCGGCGGTCGGACGCGACGTCGATGGCCATCGTCGAGTTCGTCGATCGCGATCCGAGCGCGAAGGGTCAGGACAGCGGCCCGGCCGAGAATAATATGGAAGCCGACGTCGAATGAGCCATTCAAATTTGCGTTGAGGTGGTGTCCGGTGCTGAACCGGACAGGTGCGCGGCGGTTCATCGCAAGTACAACTGGTCGGTCCGATATATGTGCTCCGATCAGGAGAACAGCGATGCGACTTGGTTTACGTCTTGGCGTCGGTGCCGCACTGGCGCTTGCATTGTTCGCAGGCGATACCGCCACGTTCTCGCTGAGCACCGCTCCCGCTGCCGCGGCTGGGCACTACGGCGGCTATAATGGCGGTTACGGACATGGCGGCCATTATCGTCGCGGCTACGGCAGGGGCTTCGGACTCGGTGATTTCTTGTTGGGCGCGGCGATTATCGGTGGGACCGCGGCCATAATCTCGTCGGCTAATAATCCGCCTTACGCCTACCAGACCTATCCGCCGGTGGTCTATGCCACGCCACCCGCTGTGCCCTATGGCTATGCCGACGGCGCGCCGCAATCGCCGGCCTATGACGCCGAGCCTGACGCGTATCCGCCGCAGGAACAGGATGCGCATATCGATCCGGTCGAGCAATGCTCGCGCGCGGCGGAGCGGCAGGCGCAGAGCAGAGGCGGCTTGGCGCGCGTTGCCGGCATCGACCGCGTCGACAGCGGCCAAAATGGTGCGCGGGTCAGCGGTCGTCTCGAGATCAGCGATGGCGGGGGGAACGCCAACCGGGTCGATCGGATCAAGTTCGATTGTACAGCCACCTACGGCCAGATCACCGCGCTTCGCCTCAGCTAGCTGCGGTTTCTTGCGCTAGGCGGAAGCTGGACAGCCGTGCGGGCTGGCCCTAGACCCTAGCACGCATGATGGAACCTTCCTCGACCGTGACTGCCGCAGAATCGATTCTGATCGTCGACTTCGGCAGCCAGGTTACTCAATTGATCGCCCGTCGGGTCCGCGAAGCCGGTGTTTATTGTGAGATTGTTCCGTTCGTCGGCGCTGCAGCCGCGATCGACCGGATGCAGCCACGCGGCATTATCCTATCCGGCGGTCCCGCCTCGGTTACCGACGCTGACGGTCCGCGTGCGCCGGAGGCGGTGTTCGAGGCGTCGGTGCCGATATTCGGCATATGCTACGGCGAGCAGACGATCTGTGCGCAGCTCGGCGGCGCGGTATTACCATCGATCCACCGTGAATTCGGCCGCGCCTATATCGACATCCTTGAGCCTTGCGCCTTGTTCGACGGAGTCTGGGGGCCGGGCGAGCGTCACCAAGTTTGGATGAGTCACGGCGACCGCATCGACAGGATTCCCGACGGTTTTCACGCCGTCGCATCTTCGGACAGCGCGCCATATGCTGTGATCGCCGACGATGCCCGTCGTTATTATGGTGTCCAGTTTCATCCGGAAGTGGTCCACACGCCTGACGGCGCGAGGCTCATCGCCAACTTCGTTCGCCGTGTCGCCGGTTGCGCCGCGACGTGGAGCATGGCGGGCTTTCGCGCGGCGAAGACCGCGGCGATTCGTGATCAGGTTGGCGACGGCCGCGTCATCTGCGGCCTGTCGGGTGGCGTCGACTCCGCTGTCGCCGCGCTCCTGATTCACGAGGCGATCGGCGACCAGTTGACGTGCGTCTTCGTCGACCATGGCCTGCTACGCGCCGGCGAGGCCGAACAGGTCGTCGGACTGTTCCGCGAGCATTACCACATCCCCCTCGTCCACGTGGATGCTGCCCGCACCTTCCTCGACGGGCTCGTCGGCGTCACCGATCCCGAGGCAAAGCGAAAGTTTATCGGCAAGACCTTCATCGACGTGTTCGAAGCCGAGGCGCAGAAGATTGGGGGCGCCCGATTTCTCGCCCAGGGCACGCTCTATCCCGACGTCATCGAGAGCGTCAGCTACACTGGTGGCCCGTCGGTGACGATCAAGAGCCATCACAACGTCGGCGGCCTGCCGGCGCGGATGAACATGGCGCTGGTCGAACCGTTGCGCGAATTGTTCAAGGACGAGGTTCGAATCCTGGGACGCGAGCTCGGTCTGCCCGAGGCGTTCGTCGGTCGCCATCCTTTTCCCGGCCCCGGTCTCGCTATCCGTATTCCCGGAGAAGTAACAGCCGAGCGATGTGACATCCTCCGCAAGGCGGATTCCATCTATCTCGACGAGATCCGCAAGGCCGGGCTGTACGACGCCATATGGCAAGCCTTCGCCGTACTGCTGCCGGTCCGCACCGTCGGCGTCATGGGCGACGGCCGGACTTACGATCTGGTCTGCGCCTTGCGCGCGGTGACCTCGATCGACGGCATGACCGCCGACATTTACTCGTTCGACAGTATGTTCTTAAGTATGGTCGCCACCCGAATCATCAACGAAGTCAAAGGCATCAACCGTGTCGTCTACGACTACACGTCGAAGCCGCCGGGCACAATCGAGTGGGAGTAGTCAAGGCCTGTCAGCATCTGTAATGACTTTATAGTTGGTGCAGCACTCCGGTGACTGGAGTCGGCTGGCTCCTGCACGACACGAACGGGAGATCGCGTCAACACCGGCCAGCATGCCGTAGAGGATCGGTTGGCATCGGGCGTGAGCGACTTTTCGCCCGCAACATTGATACCGACCTTCATCGCCGCCGCGATGCAGGTCCGTAGAATCACGCAGTATTTTTTATATCGCCGACTGGCAGTGTGACGAAGAACACACGCTGGCGGGAAAGTGCATGCGCACTGCGAAGGATGTCCTAGGTCTTCGCTTGTTGATGGCGGCCGCTCTGGTAGCGGTGCTGGCGTTGCTCATCGCGTTGCCGGTGATCGCGCTCCATGTCGATGCGCAGTCGGAGCCGTACGAATATAATGTTGCTCGCGTCCAGCTTTCTCAGGCGATTCGGCGACTGGCGCTGCGAACCGAGCAGGGCGCGATTGATGACCTTGTGTTTCAGCACGCCGATCCGCAGATTGACCTCGCCTTCTTCGACAAGGAGATGACCTCGGTCCGGCTTGCTGATGTAGAAAGCGAGATCGTCTATACCTTCGACACCGACGACCGGCCCGTCTTCGCTCGCAAGCGCGGCGTTGCCATTACAGGTGCGCGCAAAGAGAAGTTTGCACAAGCGCTGCGTCCATTGCTGGCAAAGCTGCGCGACCGGGAACGCGGCAGCGAATATGCCCGCCGCCATCCGCGACCCGGCCGCATCCCTCCTGTCATTGCCGAAGCTGCAACGATAATCGTCGAAGGGCGCGCCTTCGACGTGCAGGCGTTGCTGATAAGCAGCAAGAGCGGAACGATTCCTCAGCGTGCGGCACGCGCGCCGGTATTAATGCTCGTCACCGACATCGCGGAATGCCTGCTCCCACCCTTCCGCGAGCATTTCAAGATGCGCGACGTGGCGATCATCCAGCGTCCACCCTCTCCCGAGCAGAGTGCCATACCTTTCCTCGGGATCGACCGCACACCGGTCGCGTATCTCGCGTGGACGCCGCGCCGGCCCGGCATGGAGCTCATGGAGCAGACCGCGCCGTCGATCTTCATGGTCGTCGCGATCCTTCTCACCGCGACATTGCTCGCATATCGGGGCGGCGCCCGGAACGCCGTCGCGCTCGCGGCGAGCGAGGAGAAGAGCTACCGTCTGGCGTTCTATGATCAGTTGACCGATCTGGCGAACCGACGATTGCTCAACGAGCGGCTAGCGGCGCTGCTGGAGCGATCGACCGCGGACGGCATGCCGCTGGCGCTGCTGCTGATCGACCTCGACCGCTTCAAGTTCGTCAACGACACTTACGGTCATCAATGCGGCGACGAGCTGATCCAGGAAGTTGCGCGCCGCCTCGCCGCATCCACCGGTCCCGACGATCTCTGCGCGCGGCTCGGTGGCGACGAGTTCGTCATCCTATTGGCTGACTGCGATCCCGGCGGTGCGGCGACGCTGGCATTCGAGGTGCTGTCGACATTGAAGCAGCCGGTCGTGCTCGCGATGACGACGGTCGAGACAACAGGTTCGATCGGAATTGCCGTACATGCAGGCGGGGATGGCAATGCTGGCGAGCTGATCCGCCGGGCCGACCTCGCGCTGTACCGAGTAAAGGACAACGGGCGTGACAGTTTCTGCTTCTTCGAGCCGGAGATGGACAGGGTGCTGCAGGACCGCCGCGCCTTCGAGACCGATCTCAGGGAGGCGTTGCGGACCGACCGCCTGCGCGTTGAGTATCAACCGCAGTTCACCGGGTCGATGATGACCGGCGTCGCCGCGCGCGCTTGCTGGGACCATCCCACGCGCGGACGGGTGCCGCCGGCCGCCTTCCTGCGCCTGGCTGAGGATTGCGGCCAGATCGAGGAGCTGGGGTTCAGCGTTCTTCCTCGTATCCTCGTGGACAGTCGCAGGTGGCCGGGAATGCGCATCGCCCTCGACATTTCGCCGGTGCTGTTGCGCATGCCGACATTCCTGCCGCGACTGCGGGCGATGATCGTGGAGTTCGACGTCGACCCCGCCCGCTTCGACTGGGAGATCGCCGAGCGCTCGTTCGACAGCGACGACATCCAGTCGCGGCAGGCGCTGGCTGGGCTTCGCGAGCTCGGCGGCAGACTGGTCCTCGACGATTTTGGCGCCAGCCATTCGATGCTGCATCTGCTGCAGCGCTTCCAGATCGACCGCATCAAGATCGCGCGCGTGTTCCTGACCGGCCTGCCCGACGACAAGGTGTCCGAGCCGACGGTCCGCGCCGTCGTCGGGCTTGGGGACGCGCTCGGCTTTGACGTGATCGCCGACGGCGTCGGGTCCGAGGCACAGCGCATCAGTCTGGCCAACGTCGGCTGCCACTCGATTCAGGGTGCCCTCGCGGGCAGCCCGATGACTGCGCAAGGTATCGACGACATGCTGGCCACGACGCACGAGTACGTCAGCTCGCCGGATCGCCGGAAGGCCGGGCGCGCGGTCCATGCCTGAGCGCCGGGCCTCGTCTGTAGCCGGCAGACGACGAGCTGGTATTTGGCCATCGGACGACCTTTGAAGGGATATCGCGTGGGCGACTGTCAGGAAGAAATTCGGCTCGACGCCTTGTACCAGCTCAAGCTGCTGGACACGCCGCCGAGCGAATGTTTCGACCGGATCACCCGGATGGCCAGCCAGATATTCCAGCTGCCGATCGCCGCGGTTTCTTTGACCGATCGCGACCGGCAATGGTTCAAGTCCCGCGTCGGCATCGATCATTGGAGCATACCCCGGGACAAGGCACCGTGCGCCGAGGTGGCGGAGCGGACCGAGCCGCTCGTCATCGAGGATTTTTCAGTAGATCCCGTCTATGCCGACAGCGTGCTGAGTCGCGGCGGCACCCGCTTCTACGCCGGCGCTCCGCTCGTCACCAGCGACGGCTACGGACTTGGTTCGCTCTGCGTGCTCGGCACTGAGCCGCGCACGGCAACCGCCAGCGAGGTGGCGTCGCTGACCGATCTCGCCGCGATGGTCATGGCGCAGATCGAGTTGCAGCACGCGTTCGGACGCATCGATCCGATCAGCGGGCTGCCGACGCGGAACCAGTTCCGGGAGGATCTCGGCGATCTGGCGCGCGACGATCCGGGTGGGCAGCGCTTTGCCGCCATCTTCGATCTTGGGCGCGACGACCAGATCAGCAACATCATGCGGGCCATGGGCGGCGCGCGGGTCGACGACCTGATCCGCGAGGCGTCGCGAGCACTGCGCATGGCGCTCGGTCCCACCCTGACGGCGTACCATGTCGGTGCGGCGCAGTTCGCGGTCCTGTCGCCGCCGGGCGTCGAGTCGTCCGCCTGCCTGAAGCTTCTGCAGTCCGCGTCCGAGGTGATGCGGGCATCGTCGCTGGAGCGCTTCGTCACGAGCGTCGCGATCGGCGTGCGGCCGTTCGCTCTCGGCGACGTGCCGGCTGACGACGTGCTGCGGGGGGCCGCCAGCGCTGTTCAGGATGCGCGACGGAACGAAGGCGCGATCGCCTTGTATTCGCCCTCGAACGATACTGCACATCGCCGCCGGCACGGCCTGCTGCACGATTTCGGCACGGCCCTTAACACCGACGACCAGCTTCGGCTGGTCTATCAGCCGCGTATTGAGCTGGCGACGGGACGCTGTATCGGCGCTGAGGCCCTGCTGCGCTGGCAGCACCCACAGCTCGACGACGTGTCGCCGGCCGAGTTCATCCCGATCGTCGAACAGACCTCGCTGGCGCGGCCTACCACGCAATGGGTACTCGACGCGGCGATGGACCAGCTCGCCCGCTGGCAGTTGGCCGGGATCGACGTTGCGCTGGCGATCAACATATCCGCCGCCAATCTCGCGGAGGCGGACTTGATCGAACGCGTCCAGACGGGTCTGCGGAAGAGGAACCTGCGGCACGACCAGCTCGAAATCGAGTTGACTGAGAGCGCGATCATGGATCAGCCCGATCAGGCGCTCGCGATGCTGCGCAAGCTCGCCGCCGTGGGTACCTGCCTGGCGATCGACGATTTTGGCACGGGCCACAGCAGCCTGGCTTATCTGCAGCGTCTGCCGGTGCAGATCGTCAAGATCGACCAGACGTTCGTGCGCAACCTGACCGAAGCCGCGGGACCTGACTTCGTGCTCGTCGAGGCGATGATTGGACTGGCGCACCGGCTTGGCTACCGTGTCGTGGCGGAAGGCGTCGAAACTGCCGAGGCCGCGGCCGTCCTCGCCCGGATCGGCTGCGAGGAGGCACAAGGCTTCCTGTTCGCGCGGCCGATGGAAGCCGTGCACTTCGCGCGTTGGCTGGCCGGTCGACAGGCACGCGAGAGACCGTTGCAGAACGTGGCCTGAGCTTCCGAGGCGCGAAACCGGGTTCATCACCAGCGGACCGCCCGGAAAGACGCAGCTGCCGCCTATGCCGCCGCCTGGAGCAGTTTCGCGCGCCGCCGCGCGACGCTCGAGCCGATACCGAGCGCTTCGCGATATTTGGCGACGGTGCGTCTGGCGATGTCGAAGCCTTCGGCCTGGAGGAGCTCGACGAGCTTGTCGTCGGACAGCGTCGCCGCCGGCGGCTCGGCGGCGATCAGCCGGGCGATGCGGTCCTTGACCGCCTTCGCCGAGATCGCCTCGCCGCCGTCGTTCGACTGAATGCCGCTGGTGAAGAAATAGCGCATCTCGAACAGGCCGCGCTCGCACGACAGATATTTGTTCGAGGTGACGCGGCTGACGGTCGATTCGTGCATGCCGA
Organism: uncultured Sphingomonadaceae bacterium; assembly: GCA_964250105.1. Lineage (GTDB taxonomy): Bacteria > Pseudomonadota > Alphaproteobacteria > Sphingomonadales > Sphingomonadaceae > Polymorphobacter_B. Next base: position 4,570 of record CAXUEV010000014.1, on the reverse strand, counting down.
TCTCCTCGGCGATGGCGCGCAGCGTCAGCGGCTTCAGGTGGTGGACGCCGTGCTCGAAGAACGCCTCCTGCTGCTTGACCAGCTCGGTCGCGACCTTGACGATCGTTCGCGCGCGCTGGTCGAGCGCACGGACGAGCCAGTTGGCCGACGCGAGGCAGTCCGACAGGAAGGTCTTGGTCGCCCGCGCCCGCTCGCGCGCCGCCGCGTCCTTGCCCGCCGGAACGGCCGCCAGCTCGGCGTGGTAGCCGCGGTCGATGAGTACGCGGGGCAGGGTGGCGGCGTTGAGCTCGATCGTCCAGCCGCCGCGCGCCAGCCGATGGACGAAGACGTCGGCGATGACCGCCTGCGCTCGCTCGCCGCCGTAGCGCAGGCCGGGCTTGGGGTTGTAGCTGCGCAGTTCGCGGATCATGTCCGACAGGTCCTCCTGATCGACGCCGCACAGCCGGCGCAGCGCGCCGAGGTCGCCGCGCGCGAGGAGTTCGAGATTGTCGAGCAGCATCGCCATCGCCGGGTCGAGCCGGTCGGCCTCGCGCGCCTGGACGCACAGGCATTCACGCAGCGAACGCGCCCCACAGCCGACCGGATCGAAGCGCTGGATCGTCAGCAACACGCGCTCGACCTCGGCCGGAACGGCATCGAGCCGGTCGGCGACGTCGTCAACGCTGCCGCCGAGATAGCCGGCGTCGTCGATCTGATCGATCAGGTGGCGCGCGATTACGAGGTCGACCGGAGCGTCGGCGAAGGCGGCGACCGCCTGCTCGACCAGCGTGTCGACCAGCGACGGCTCGGCCGCGGTCATCGCCTCGAAATCGAACTCGCCGTCGACAGTGGCGCTTCCGCTGCCGATCGCGCCAGCCCCGTCGAAGCTGCCAGGGCTGTCGCCGATGCTGTCCGTTGGGCCATCGTGATGGAAAGTCTCGGCGACATAGTCGACGTCGAGTGGAGCGTCAGCGCCGCCGTTGCCGGCGGCGATCAACTGGTCGGTGGTGGCCGCGCTGGTGCCGGCCGTCGGCGCGTGGACCTCGCTGGGGCCGCCATCGCTGTCGTCGCCGCCGGTGTCGAGCAGCGGGTTACGCTCGAGTTCGCCGCCGATATACGCTTCGAGCTCGACGTTCGTCAGCGCCAGCAGCTTGATGGCCTGCTGGAGCTGGACCGTCATCACCAGCGACTGGCTCTGCCGCAGGTCGAGGCGGGGACCGATGCTCAAGGCTGTTTACCCCCCGGTTCGGACACTAGAGGCTGAATCCTTCGCCGAGATAGACTCGGCGGACCGTCTCGTCGGCGACCAGCGCCTGCGGCGTGCCCTCGAATAGAACTCGGCCATCGTAGATGATGCAGGCGCGGTCGACGATGTCGAGCGTTTCGCGGACGTTATGGTCGGTGATCAGCACGCCGATGTCACGCTCGCGCAGCTGGACCACGAGATCGCGGATGTCGGCGATCGAGATCGGGTCGATGCCGGCGAACGGTTCGTCGAGCAGCATGATCGACGGCCGCGCGGCGAGCGCGCGGGCGATCTCACAACGCCGCCGCTCGCCGCCCGACAGCGCCATCGCCGGAGCGTCGCGCAGCCGGCCGATGTGAAACTCGTCGAGCAGCTGCTCGAGTCGGTCGGCGCGGACGCCTCGATCGGGCTCGACCACCTCGAGCACCGCGGTGATGTTCTGGGCGACGGTCATGCCGCGGAAGATCGACATCTCCTGCGGCAGGTAGCCGAGGCCGAGCGCAGCGCGGCGGTACATCGGCAGCCCGGTGATGTCGTTGCCGTCGAGCAATATCCGGCCCTGGTCGGGCATGGCGAGGCCCATGATTGAATAGAAACACGTCGTCTTGCCGGCGCCGTTGGGGCCGAGCAGGCCGACCACCTCGCCGCGGTTGACCGTCAACGAGACGTCGCGGAGGACAACGCGCTTGTCGTATTTCTTGCCGATAGCCACCACCGCGAGGCCGTGGCCGACCCCCGCCCCGGTATCGGCGCCGACCCGCTCGATCACGTTGCTGTCGGCCATCGATCTACCCCTGACGCCGTACCGCACCGTTTGGCGCGGAACCTGCATGCGAGCATATTAGCGGACCTGACCCGTGCTTGCCAAGATTTGATTCGGCCGGCTGCTATTTCGCCGACGTCCGCGGTGGCACGACGAAGCGGCCGGTGACGCGGCTGCCGGTAGGCTGTCCGACAGTCGGCGCAGTGCCGGCGCCGTCGAGCTTCGAACGGCCTGAATCGAGGTCGATCGACAGCCGCTGGCCGCGCAGTACGGACTCGCCACGCGTCAGCGTCACGCCGCCGACCAGCGTGATTGTCTTGCCGGCGACGTCGTAGATGCCATAGCGGCCGCTCGCGGTCTCGGTCGGCGTCGTTAGCCGGACGTTGTTCTGCGCGTCGGCGCGCTGGATCTGGAGCGTGCCGCCGGCCTTGAGACGGGTATAGAAGACCGTCACCGTGTCGGCGTCGAGCTTCATGTCACCCTGGGTGATGTGGACGTCGCCGGCGAAGATCGCCTTGCTGTCCCGGTCGAGCAGCTCGGTCGACTGCGCGTCGATGTCGACTGGCGCCTGCGTGTCATGCCGCTTGAGGCCCGAATCCTGCGCCGCCACGCTGGCCGACAACGCGAGTGTCAGCAGAAGCAGGCAGGCGTGGCGGATCATCCCGGGCGTGTGCGCGAACCGGGCACGATGCGCAAGTGCGTGCCGCCGCCGAGCCGGAGCCGCCGGCCGGCGATGTCGGCCCGCAGGTTGTTCGCGCGGAACGTGCCGAGCGGCACCGTGCCGGTCACCGGCAGGTCGGTGACGACAGTACGGTCGACCAGGCTGACGCGCACGTCGGCGCCGTTGAGCGTATAGCCGGCGGCGCTGTCGAGCCGGACCGGGCCGGCAATGACCAGCAGGTCGTGGTCGATCTCGTAACGGCCAGTCGGCGCGGTGACGTTGGCCGGACCCTCGGCCATGTCGAGATCGGCGGACAGCTGCGTCAGCTCGACCACCGGCACCGCCGACGAGCGCTGGACGGCGCCCTTGGCACGGATCTGGAACACTTGGCCGTTCGCCGTCTCGCCGCGATACACTGCATCGTCGGTACGCAGCCGCTCCTTCGACATCGCGACCTTGGTCTTCGACAGCAGGAACGAAAATTCCTGGACTGAGGTCAGCGGCCAGACGACAATCGTCGCGAGCAGAACCAAAGCTGCGATCGGCAGGATGATCTTGACCGCGGCGGTGAAGCGGTCCCAGCCGCCGCCGGGCAACGCCGCGCGGCGGCGGCCGTCGCGGACCGCGGCGGCTTCGCTCATGATATGCAGGTCATATGTGCGCGAAGATATCGATTTCGGGCCAGCCGGCGAGATCGAGTTCGGCACGTGCCGGCAGGAAATCGAAGCACGCCTGCGCCAGCGCCGTCCGGTTCTCCCGCGCGAGCCGCTCGACGAGGATCGCGTGAACCCGGTGCAGGTAGCGGACGTCGGACGCGGCATAGTCCTTCTGCGCGTCCGACAGCACCGCCGCTCCCCAATCGGACGATTGCTGCGCCTTCGAGATGTCGACCGTCAGCAGCTCCTTGAGCAGGTCCTTGAGGCCGTGGCGGTCGGTATAGGTGCGGACCAGCCGCGACGCGATTTTGGTGCAGAACACCGGCCCGGCGGCGACGCCGAGATACGCCTTGATGACGGCGAGGTCGAAGCGGCCGAAGTGATAGAGCTTGAGCCGCGCTGGATCGGCGAGGACGGCGTTCAGCACCGGCGCGGCATAGTGGCCGGCGGTGAAGCGGACGAGATGCTCGTCGCCGCAGCCGTCGGCCAGCTGGATCAGGCACAGCCGATCACGTGCCGGCTGGAGGCCGAGCGTCTCGGTGTCAACCGCGATTGGACCGGCGGCGAAAACGTCGGTGGGGAGGTCGCCTTCGTGGAGGTATACCGTCATGGCGGCGGGGCTTAGCAGGGCGGCCGTCCGGTGTCGACGCCGCGGCATCGTGACGTGGTGTCTAGTGGATCGGCTGGCGCTCGCTGGCCTCGCGGGTCCGACGTTCGAGATGGCGGCCGTAAGCACGCATCACCGAAGCCACCGCTGCGGCGACGCCCAACCCGACCAGTTCGAGGCTATGTTCATTGAGAAAGGCAAGGACATGGTCGAACATCGAACCGCCTCAATGTTGCACCGCAGCAAGATACGCAATTTATGCTTAACGCGCAATGACCATCCGTCGCGGCTACGTGTTTTTCGGCCGCGACGCGACCGCTTATAAAGGGCTCGCGAGCGCGCCGAATTTGGTATAGGAATGTAGGTGGAGCGGTCTGTCTCGCATCCGGGGGGCAACTGTTCGCGCGCCTGCCGGGCGCGACCGGCGGGACGCCCATAGGGTGCAGCAACGCGATCAATTACGAAAGACTATTCGACGATGAGCTTTGACAAACGCGGGCGTGGCCCCGGCCGTGGCGGCTTCGACAAGCGTGAGCGCGGTTTCGACCAGTTCGAAGGTGGCGGCGACCGTTTTGGTGGCGGTGGTGGCGGCGGCGACCGGTTTGGTGGTGGCGGCGGGGGCGACCGCTTCGGTGGCGGCGCGCCGCGCTTCGGTGGC
>CAXUEV010000013.1:0-20428 GCA_964250105.1 uncultured Sphingomonadaceae bacterium | reverse complement strand
GGGAGAGGGAAAGATGCTGCGCGAAACCGCCCTCGCTGCGATCGACTCCACCCGTTGGGTCCCGCCGCGGGCGCGGAACCGGATCACGGCGATGGTTGCCGGGCGGCCCGACTGGGTGATCAGCCGCCAGCGGGCGTGGGGCGTGCCGATCACGCTGTTCGTCGACCGGCGTACCGGCGACTATCTCCGCGACGCCGCTGTCGACGCCCGCATCGTCGCCGCGGTCGCGGCCGACGGCGCCGACGCGTGGTGGGCGACCGACCCGGCGCATTTCCTCGGGCCCGGCCGCGACCCCGCTGATTACGAGCGGATCGACGATATCCTCGACGTCTGGTTCGACAGCGGCTCGACCCACGCCTTCGTCGTCGAGGCGCGCTACGGCGCCGGCGTCCGCGCCGATCTCTACGTCGAGGGCTCCGACCAGCACCGCGGCTGGTTCCAGTCGTCGCTGCTCGAAAGCTGCGGCACGCGCGGCCGCGCGCCGTACGCGGCGGTGCTGACGCACGGCTTCGCGCTCGACGCCCAGGGCAAGAAGATGTCGAAGTCGCTCGGCAACACCGTCGATCCGCTCAAGGTCGTCACCGACAGCGGTGCCGACATCCTCCGCCTGTGGGTCGCCTCGACCGCCTATTTCGACGACGTCCGGATCGGCAAGGAGGTCCTCGCCGGCCAGGCCGACGTCTACCGCAAGCTCAGGAACACCTTCCGCTACCTGCTCGGCGCGCTCGACGGCTGGGACGAGGCCGAGCGTGTCGAACCCGCGCAGATGCCCGAGCTCGAACGCTGGGTCCTCCACCGCGTCGCCGAGCTCGACGCCGAGCTGCGCGCGCATGCCGCGGCGTTCGACTTCAACCCGTTCATGGTCGCGCTGAACGCCTTCGCCAACCACGACTTGTCGGCGTTCTACTTCGACATCCGCAAGGACAGCCTCTACTGCGACGCGGCCACCGACCGGAAGCGTCGCGCCTGCCGCACCGTCCTCGACACGCTGTTCTACGCGCTCGTCCGCTGGCTCGCGCCGGTGCTGGTGTTCACCTGCGAGGAGGTGTGGCGGACGCGGTTTCCTGATGCGGGGAGCGTGCATCTGGGGGAGTGGGCTGATTATTCGGACTTTCGCGACGATGCGCTGGCGGCGCGATGGGAGCGGCTGCGCGTGCTGCGCAGCTTGACTACGCTGGCGATCGAGCCCGAACGCAAGGCCAAGATGCTCGGATCGAGCCTGGAAGCCGATGTCCTGATGACCGTCGGGTTCGAGGACGCCGCGCTGATCGAGTCGATCGACTTCCAGGAATTGTGCATCACCGCCAATCTGCTGATCTCGATCGATCCGGCACAAGCGACGGGCGCATCGGTGATACCGACCCGCACCTCGCTCCCCCGCTGCGAACGCTGCCGCCGCCACCTCCCCATCGACCCCGCGACCGCGCTCTGCGGCCGCTGCACCGGGGTCGTCGATGCGCGCTAGGCTCGGCTACGCAATCGCGGCGCTGGTCTTTGCGCTCGACCAGCTCAGCAAATATTGGGTGACGCAGGTGCTCGACCTGCGCGCGCGCGGCGTCGTCGAGCTGCTGCCGGTGTTCAACCTGACCTGGGTCGAGAACACCGGCGTGTCGATGGGGCTGTTCCGCGCCGAGGGCAGCCTCGGCCGTTGGCTCCTCGTCGCGGTGACGCTGGCGATCGCCGCCGGCGTCGCGGTATGGATCGCGCGCGAGACCAACCGCATCGATACCGCCGCACTCGGGCTGGTGCTCGGCGGCGCGCTCGGCAACATCGTCGACCGGGTGCGCTACGGCTATGTCGTCGACTTCTTCCACGCCTTCTGGCGCGATCATCATTTTTACGTCTTCAACGTCGCCGATGCCGCTATAACGGTCGGCGTCATCCTGCTGCTGCTGCGCGCGCTGCTCGTGCCGCAGGCGGGCACGACATCGGTCTAGGAGCGCATGATGAAGGCCTTGGTGATCTCGCTCGCGCTCGTCGCCGGGCTGGCGGCGTGCGCGTCGCACAACAAGCTGCGCAACAGCAACGCGCCCGACGAGTTTGCCATCAGCCGCGCCGCGCCGCTTATCGTGCCGCCCGACTTCACTTTGTCGCCGCCGAAGCCCGGCCAGCCGCGCGCGCTCGCCGACGACGCTCAGACCAATGCCGCCGAGGCGCTGTTCGGCCCCGGCGTCCGCATCACGCCGAAATCTCCCGCCGAGATCGACCTGCTCGGCAAGACCGGCGCCGACAAGGCCGACCCCCCCGTCCGCTCGAACGCCGGCGACCCCAAGACGCCGACAGTCAACAAGGGCGCCTTCCTCCGCGAACTGATGAGCGCGCCCGCCGCCACGACCAACGCCAAGACCGCCGAAATCCGCATCGGCGCGTAACCCTCGCGACATTCGACGGCTGCGCCCGGCCGGGGCAGTCGGATACCAGTGCGTCGAGTCCTCCGCGGCCGTCATGGCTTCGGCGCCTTGGCAAGGTCCGGGAGGGCTGCAAGGATTTGGAGATCAATCGTGCACATCCGGTCGAAGTAGTCGCCCGTTCCGGGCACCGGTTGCGGGAACACGATGCCGTGAGCGCGACGACGCTCCGCCTCGGCGGTGCAGACGACGAACATGGCTTTCACGAGGCGGGCTTGTTCGCCCGCGAAATAGGCTTTGGCGATCCCTTCGGCGGGAGTCGTCATTTTCGCGTCGAGGACTGTTGTCGTCACGGCTGGAGATGTCTTGGTGTCTTCCGCTACGAGGGCGGTCTTCTTCGCGGTGGTTTGGCCGGTCTTCGGTTTTGAGATCGCGACCTTCTTCGCACCGACCGGCGAGCTCGCCAGCCAGTTGAGACCAGGGGATTCCGCACCGACGTCAGGGCGATAGACGGCGGTGCGCGTCGCCGACGCTGGCGACGCAGCAGCTGGCGCGGCAGGTGCTGGGGCCGGTGCGGCCGTCGCTTTCTTTGCAGGCGGAGCAGGGTTCTCCGCCGCAGCCGGTTTATCCGCCGGTGCGGCGAGCTTTTCGGTGGTGACGGTGATGCGTCGCCCACGTTCGTCGCCGCCGAGTCCCCGAGTATCAGCGTCACAAGCAGATCGCCATACTGGCTCAGGATCAGCGCATACGAGTCGCGTCCGATTATTCCGTTGGCGTAGGCTTCGCACGCCCGGAAGAGGCCATCCCTGAGCGCCACGACGGCCGATGTCCGGCCCGCCAGCGCCAACGCCGCTTCGTTGGTCTGGTAGCCGCCGGACGCGCCGGCCACGACGCCTGCAGGCGTCGTGGCGTGCGTTTCGGCGGTCAGCGCTCTGCTCAACGCCAGAGCCACGTCGGGACTCGGCTCGGCGCATACGATGGTCGCGTGCTCCTCTCCTGCAATCGGATACGGATTGGCAGGTTCAGTGATGACGCGGATGTCCGCGCGCGTCGCCAAGGCGACCGCCTCGCCAATCCTGAGGTGCTTGACGTGAAAGTCGCTGCATCCCGACTCAGCGACGCATAACCCGAACGCCAAGAACGTCCAAAGCCGAGCCGCTAACAGCTTTAGGGTGCTCGATTTTTCTATAAGTCCGGTCATGTGCCCCGCACCGGAATCGATAGTCCGAAAACAAGATATCCAGAATTCCTCAAGTTGAAAGCCTGAACGCGCGGTGGCATCTTCCGAAGCGTACATGAACCAACTTCTGCTTCCGGACAGCGCTTTTGGCGAGTCATAGCGGCCGCTACTGGGGCAAAGCGTAGGTTCGCTAATCCGCGAGGCGCAAGGCCGAGACGATGAGGGCCGAGAGCGGCCGCTCCTAGGTGGTTCGACAGTGAGCGTGCAAGGCTACGCGCTTCCGCGTCAAACCTGACCTCACCGAGCAGAACGGTCTTGTCGACGCCGCGCAAGCCTCAGAGAGTGATGTCGCGCAGGATTCGGTGTTTACAACGGGCTTCCGGCGTCAGGGCACTCAAGACGCTGGGCGGGTAGACGGATCAACCGCCTCAACGAATTTGATCGATCTGCAATCCCTTCACCTTGACCTTACCCCACTCCCGATCTGCGGTGATTGCCGGCAGGCCGAGTTGAAGTGCCAGCGCCATGCATGACCGGTCACCGAGCCCACGGCCATATTCCTTCGTCTGGGCGTGCAGGGCAGCGGCTGCATAGGCGGCGTCGGTGTCGTGCGCGCGAACGTCGAGGCGGAGTTCTCCGAGCACGTCGCGAACGGTCGGTTCGTCGAGTTCGCTGAGGAGCAGATCCTTGATGACCTCGTGAAGGTTCACCGCGGAAATAGCGGCCTGGCCAACATGCGCGGCAACCTTGTCTCCGCCGGGCTCGCCGCGGATAAGGGCAAGAACGGCCGAGGCGTCGAGAACGGCGGTGGTCATTGCCGACTGCGATTCGCGCTGGGTGCTGTGTCGGCATATGTAGCCGCCTCGTCGCGGCGATCAGCGAGAAAATCGTCGGTCGTTCGAACGGCCTTCGCATGCTTCTGGTAAAGGGCTTGAGCCCGCGCCACACCGTGCGCCACCGGCGTCAAGCGCACCTCGTCGTTCTCTAGCGTCAGAATGACCTTCGTGTCTCCCTTCAAGCCCATTGCCTTGCGCACTGCCTGGGGAAGAACCATGCGGCCATTTTCTGCCACGCGGATATCCATCGTCTGAACCATCAGTCAACTCTCTTCGCCCAAGATGGTATTGTGCCTTATATGCCACTTCATGATATCTATCGCAAACGCGACGGGGGCATTGCCGTCATGATGAAACATTATGGACTTCCCGCAGGGGATGTGGGTGCGACAGTAAGATCGTAAGGCATCGACCTCGTATCAGAACGTTTGCATCGTTAAATCTGGGTGCCGGCGGACGAAGATCGAGACCGCATTGCTGGCGCGCGTCGAGCGCTGCCTGGTCGACGAAGCCGGGAATCTGACAAGGAGATTCACATGGCGGCGATGACGAGCTTTTCCTGGGACGACCCTTTCTTTCTCGACGACCAGTTGACAGAGGATGAGAGGATGATCCGGGACGCGGCGCGGGATTACGCGCAGGCGTCGCTGCAGCCCCGTGTCGTCGAGGCCTACGCGCGCGAACATACCGATCCCGCCATCTTCCGCGAGATGGGCGAACGCGGCCTGCTTGGGCCGACGCTTCCGGAAGCCTATGGCGGCGTCGGCGCTTCGTACGTCGCTTATGGTCTGGTGGCGCGCGAGGTCGAGCGGGTCGACTCGGGCTACCGCTCGATGATGTCCGTGCAGTCGAGCCTCGTGATGTATCCGATCCATGCCTATGGATCGGAGGTGCAGAAGACGAAATATCTGCCGAAGCTGGCAACCGGCGATGCGATCGGCTGCTTCGGCCTGACCGAACCGGATGCAGGTTCGGATCCGGGCGGGATGCGCACCCTGGCGGTCAAGACCGATGGCGGTTATCGCCTGTCCGGCAGCAAGACCTGGATATCCAACGCGCCGATTGCCGACGTCTTCGTCGTCTGGGCGAAGTCCGACGCGCATGGCGGCGCGATCCGGGGCTTCGTGCTCGAGAAGGGCATGAACGGCCTCTCCGCGCCGAAGATCGAGGGCAAGCTCTCGCTTCGCGCTTCGATCACCGGCATGATCGTGATGGACGACGTCGAGGTAGGCGACGACGCGCTGCTTCCCCATGTGGAGGGGCTGAAAGGTCCGTTCGATTGCCTCAATCACGCCCGGTACGGGATAAGCTGGGGCGCCTTGGGAGCGGCCGAGTTCTGCTTCCATGCCGCGCGCCACTATGGGCTCGACCGCAAACAGTTCGGCCGGCCGCTCGCCGCGACCCAACTCTACCAGAAGAAGCTGGCCGACATGATGACCGACATCACGCTCGGCCTGCAGGCGTCGCTGCGTGTCGGCCGCCTGATGGACCAGGGTCGGTTCGCGCCCGAGATGATCTCGATCGTCAAGCGCAACAATGTCGGCAAGGCGCTCGATATCGCGCGCCAGGCCCGCGACATGCACGGCGGCAATGGCATTTCGCAGGACTATCAGGTGATGCGTCACATGATGAACCTCGAAACGGTGAACACGTACGAGGGCGCACACGATGTCCATTCGCTGATCCTCGGTCGCGCGATCACCGGCATCGCGGCATTCTGATGAACGGGCCGCCGCTCGCCGGGATCAAGGCCGTCGAACTGGCGCGCATCCTCGCCGGGCCTTGGGCAGGCCAGGTGCTCGCCGACCTCGGCGCCGAGGTGATCAAGGTGGAGAGCCCAGCCGGCGACGATACCCGCGCGTGGGGGCCGCCCTTCGTCGAGAATGGCGACGGCACCCGCGACGCCGCGTATTTTCACGCCGCCAATCGCGGCAAGACATCGCGCGCGATCGACTTGACGACGCTGGAGGGACAGGCCGAAGTCCGCGCGCTGGTGGCGGATGCGGACGTCCTCATCGAGAACTTCAAGGTCGGTGGCCTCGCGCAATACGGGCTCGACTATCCAAGCCTCGCTGCGCTCAACCCGCGTCTGATCTACTGCTCGATCACAGGTTTCGGGCAAGACGGCCCTTATGCGACCCGCGCGGGCTACGACTTCATCGTTCAGGGGCTGAGCGGCATCATGGACCTGACCGGCGACCCCGCCGGTCAGCCGCAGAAGATCGGCGTCGCCTACGCCGACATCCTCACCGGCCTCTACGCCGTGATCGGCATTCAGGCCGCCTTGCGCCACCGCGAAGCAACCGGTCGGGGACAGCGGATCGACATGGCGTTGCTCGATGTCATGGTCGGTACGTTGGCCAACCAGGCCTTGAACTTCCTCGTGTCGGGAACGTCGCCGACGCGGCTGGGCAACGCGCATCCCAATATAGCGCCGTACGAGGTATTTCCAACCGCGGACGGTTTCTTCATCCTGGCGATCGGCAACGACGAGCAGTTCCGGCGCTTTTGCGAGGTCATCCGGCGTCCTGCGTTGAACATCGATCCCCGCTTCGGCTCGAACGCCGGCCGCGTGACGGATCGCGCGGAACTGGCCGAGACGATCGCCGAAGCGACGCGCGGGTGGCAACGCGACGATCTGCTTGCCGCCCTTGCCGAACGAGGCGTGCCGGCAGGCTCGATCAATACGGTCGCGCAGGCATTCCAGGATCCGCAAGTTGTCGCGCGCGGACTGCGGATGACGATGGTGCGTGAAGAAGACGGCATCGTCGTTCCCGGCGTGCGGACACCGATCCGATTTTCCGATGCGACATTGCCGCCCGGAAGGCCGTCCCCGCTCCTTGATGGCAGGACAGGATAAGATGGGTGCAAGGAACACCGACCGGCGACGTGGAGTTGCTGCGACCGTTGCCGGCCGGCTCGTGGGGCGGCGGGGCCATCCGAGCCGGTAAGACGTGACCGAGCATTCGCGCACGCCCGACGGGCGCTACTTCGTCGTCCGCGGCCGGCTGTGGAGGACGAGCAATCCCCGCCTCTGCGAAGACGAGCGACAGCGCCTCGTTCGCGAACTCATGTCGGCCCGGCGCGCTGTTCGGCAGGCGGCCGGGAACGCCGCCGAGACCGCGGCGGCGCGAGCGGCAGTGAACGCCGCAAAGGTGGCGCTCGGCGAGCGCGGGCCCGTCTGGTGGGACGACGGCGCCCCCGATTACAACCGTCATATGGCGAAGACGACGCCATACGCAGAGTGGTTCGCAGCGCTCTCCGCATGAAGTGCGCGGTATGTGGAATTCAACAACGCCACCAACGTCGCAGTGCTCGGATCGTAGACCGGGCGTCGGCTGCAACAGGCACCAAACTGGAGCGGGAGCGTCGGGAGCCAACTACACCCTCGACGTGGCCGGCGGCAAGCTGATGGCGTCGGGCACGGCGACCTTCTCCAGCCGGCATGCCCCCGCGGAACGCGTCCTGTTAGTGCGTGCGCGTCAGCCGCCATGCGGCTGGCGCGGGGCGTTACAGCCACCCTGCACGCGAACTTAGAGCAATTCCAGCTGTCGGCCGAGCGCTTTTTCGGAGTCGATTATGAACTGGCGGATATCGCCGGTGCCGAGCGGGTCCATGGCACGGATTGGTGACTGGCCGCCTATCGATTTGGCGCCAAATCGCCTCGGGGTGGCGGGCGAAGATCGGCGCCTGGTCCGCGTAGGCGGTGCCGGTCAGCCGGAAGTCGTCGGAATGATTGTGCAGGATCGCCACCCCGCGGTCGAGCGTATCGATTTCACATCCTCCAATATTGCGGGTGATCGGTGGCCGGCGGCGATTTCGATGCTTGCCATGCCCGTCCGGTCGCGCCGACAGTCGCGCGGTGCGCAGCATCGCCCGACCCTCCCAGCGCCAGACCCAGCGCGCGGCGACCCGCCGCAGCCTGCTTGCGGCCGCGCGGACCCTTTTCCGCGCGGACGGCGTCGATACGGTGTCGATGGACGACATCGCACGCGCGGCGGCAGTCGGACGGGCGACCGTGTATCTCCACTTCTCGGGCAAGCAGGCGCTGCTCGCGGCACTGCTCGCCGAGGACTGGGCGAGCCAGGTCCGGCTGTTCCGCCAGATCGGCCGGAGCGGGAACGCGATCGACGCACCGACGATCGCCCACTGGCTGGGGCGGGTGATCGAGGGCATGCGCAAAGCGCGCGGCAGCTTCGGCATCCACCGCGTCGCGCTGGGCCAAGACGCCGAGATGGCGGCGCTGCACCGTGCCCACCGCCGCAGCCTGGCGACCGCGCTTCAAGAGGAGCTCGCGCCGGGTCGCGCGGTCACGACGCGGCTGCATGTCGAGGCTCTGATGATCGTAGCCGAAGTCGAATATCTCGCCGCCGCCGCGGTCACCGAATGGAGTGCGGATGAGGCGGCGGTGGCTATCGATCTGGTGACGGATCGCATTGTCCTGTTTGCCCAATCTCGGCAGAAGCCGCCGGGTTGCTAGACGGGCGTCGGGTGAAGTGCCAATCCCCCCGCAGACGCATGAAGCGACGGGCAATTAATTAACTGTCGAATTGGATGGATATCCATCTAGCGAGAAGCTAGTCTGGAAGCCGGAGGCAAAAATGGAGCGCGAGTTTCTGTTGTCCGGGATCGGCGGCCAGGGGGTCCAGCTTGCCGCGCGCTCGCTGGCGGTCGCGGCGATGCGCGAGGTCCGGCGGGTGTTGATGTTCGGCACCTATGGCGGCGCGATGCGCGGCGGCGACACCAACGCGACGGTGGTGATCGGCGTGGACAGTCTGTTGACGCCGCCCGTGATCGATCATGCATGGGCGGGGATCGCGATGCATCCCAAGGGCTGGCCCGCAATGGCGGCCAAGCTGCGTCCGGGCGGCATTGTCCTGGTCAACAGCAGCGTGTTCGACGCGGACGTGCACTACGACGGTATCGTGCTGCCGCTGCCGGTGACGGCGATCGCGGCGGAAGCCGACATGTCGCAGGCAGGCGCGATGGTGGCGCTCGGCGCGTTCGCGGCGGCGACTGGGGTCGTCTCGCTGGCCACGCTGATGGCGATCGCGGAAGAAGTGCTGCCGCCCTATCGTGTTCAGTTCGCCGAGAGCAACCGGCGCGCGCTTGCGCTCGGCCATGCCGCCGTGCCCGCGATCCTGCATCCGGCATGGCCGCCGATGGCGATGGCGGCATGAGCGCGGCCCGGATCTCGCGCGGAACGCTGGTGATCGACGTCGACCGCTGCAAGGGCTGCGACCTGTGCATCGACGCGTGCAAGCCCAACGTGCTGGCGATGACCACCGACAGGCGCAATGCGATGGGCTATCTCTATCCCGAGCTGCACCCGGGCTGCACCGCCTGCCACGCCTGCGCGCTGATCTGTCCTGACTTCGTATTCCAAGTGTGGAAATATGACGAACCGGTCGCAACGGAAACTGCGGAAATAGCGGCATGAGCGTCGAACTTCTCGAAGGATCCGACGCGCTCGCGCAGGCGATGGTCTCGGCGGGATGCCGCTTCTTCACGGGCTATCCGATGACGCCGTTCACCGAGGTGCTCGAAGGCATGTCGCGGCTGCTTCCGGACGTCGGTGGCGAATGCGTGAATGCCGAAAGCGAGCTGGAGGCGATCGGCATGGCGTGGGGCGCCGCGGCGACGGGCACGCGCGCGGCGACGGGATCGGTCGGGCAGGGCCTGTCGCTGATGCAGGAGTCGATCGCCGAGCTCTGCTTCGCGCGCGTGCCGATGGTGATCATCAACATGGCCCGCGGTCAGGGCGATTATTTCCAGGCGACGCGCGGCGGCGGGCATGGCGACTATCGCACGATCACGCTGGCGCCGGCGGATCTCGCCGAGGGCGTGGTGATGATCCAGCAGGCGTTCCATATCGCGGACGCGTCGCGCAATCCGGTGATGTTCATGGGCGACTATTATCTCGGCCATGTGATCGAGGCGGTCGACACCGGGCCGATCGACTTCGGGCCGCTGCCGGCCAAGGACTGGGCGCTCGACGGGTCGACCAGCGGGAGCGGCGATGCGCGAATCATCTCGTCGATCATGCCGGCCAAGCGCAATTCGCCCAACTACATCAAATATGGAGGTTTCCTCGAGACGAGCGGAGCGAAGATCGCGGCGCTGGAGACGGGAATGACGCCATTGTCGGAGGCAGGCGGATGCGAGGATGCCGATTACGTCGTCGCCGCCTATGGCACGCCGGCGCGGATCATCCGCTACGTCGTCGGACAGCTGCGCGCCGAAGGGTTGAAGGTCGGTTATTTCCGGCCGATCACCTTGTGGCCGTTTCCCGCCGAGGCGATGGTCGCCGCAACCCGATCGGCGCGGGCGATCGGCGTCTACGAGCTGAACGCCGGCCAGATGATCGAGGATGTGCGGCTGTCGGTCGGCGATCGTCCGATCGCTGCGATCGGCGGCATCAGCTTCGATGAATCGGGTTTCGGGATCGCCCCGCAGCTCACCCCCGCGAAGGTCGCCGAACGCATCCGCCGGGAAATGGCGGCGCTCGGGCTCGTCACCGAATCCGCCACGGAGATCGCCGCATGAGCGCTGCCGTGGCACCCACGGTCGTCCGCACCGATGTCGCGCCGACGCGTCCGGCACGGCTGGTCGACGACTTTACGCCGCCGCTGATCCTGCCGGGCAAGCATCATCTGTGCGCCGGGTGCGGCGAGCCGGCGGCGATGCGATCGGTGGTCGAGATCATCGACGAGCTCGGCCTGACCGACAGATCGATCGGCATCTTTGGGATCGGCTGCTACACCGCCTTCTCGCCGGGGATGGACATCGAGGTCCTGCAGGCGCTCCACGGCCGCGCGCCGAGCCTGGCCACCGGCTTCAAGCGCGCCAAGCCGAACTCGATCGTGTTCACGATCCAGGGCGACGGCGACATGGTCAATGAGGGCCTGCAGGAGGTGATCCATACCGCGGCGCGAGGCGAGAACGTCACCTGCGTGATGCTCAACAACGGCGTGTTCGGCGAGACCGGCGGCCACATGACCGCGACGACGGTGATCGGACAGCACACCAAGACCTCGCTTGGCGGCCGCGACGCCAAGAAGCACGGGCATCCGATCCGGCTGGCCGAGATGCTCGCCCCGCTCGACGGCGTCGCCTATGTCGCGCGCGGCGCCACCAACAACGCCGGCAACGTGTTCCGGACCCGTAAGATGCTGGCGGCGGCGTTCAAGGCGCAGGCGGAGGAGCGTGGCTTCTCGCTGGTCGAGATCCTGACGATGTGCCCGACCGGCTGGTTCATCGAGACCGGCGAGGCCCCCGACTATCTGACCGACAAACTGGCATCATTCCACAAGATCGGCGTCATCAAGGATATCGCTGCCGAGGCGGTCGCGGCACCTTAGCGGCAGGAGAGAGGATTGGCGCGACCGCTGCTCGTCGGAGATATCATCCGCACCGCCGCGGTGCGGACTCCGTCACGCGTGGCCGCCTGGCACGGCGATCGGTCGATCACCTTCGCCGAGAGCGCGGCGCGATCCCACGCGATCGCGCAGGCGCTGCTGGCCGCCGGCGTTGGCCGCGGCGACCGGGTGGTGTGGATCGCCGATACCTGCCTCGATGCGGTCGACGTCCATTTCGGGACCGCGCTGATCGGCGCGATCTTCACGCCGGTGAACCCAAGGGCGCCCGCGGCCGAGATCGACCGGATCGTCGCCCACGCCGATCCTGCGCTCGTGTTGGGCGATGCCGCCGCTGGCCGGATGCCGCTGGAGGCGCTGCTCGCGGGCCACGACGGTCGCATCCGCGCACTGCCGGACGTCGTCGAGACCGATGCGCAGGTTATGTACTATACCAGCGGCACCACGGGCGATCCCAAGGGATGCCTGCTGTCGCACCGCACCCAGCGCATCCGCATCGGGGTCGGCAGCCACTGGCCGGTGCCGCCGACCGTGGCGATGTTCCCGCAGTTCCACATGGCGGGGTGGACCAAGGCGCTGCGCTGGTGGCTGCAGAGTTCGGCGATCGTCTATGTCGACCGCGCCGAGGCCGAGCTTCTGATCGAGGCGATCGACCGTCATCGCTGCGACACGCTGCGCGCGATCCCGGCGGTGTGGCGCCGGATCGTCGAGGCTGATCGCGGCGGGCGTGACCTGTCGTGCCTGCGCCACGTCGAGACGGGGACGTCAATGGTGACCCCGGAACTGCTTGGCCTGATCCGCGGTGCCTTTCCGCACGCCGAATTCTCCATCGCCTATGGATCGACCGAGGCCGGATCGGTGTGCACGCTCGGTCCCGACGATGTCGATCGCAAGCCCGGATCGGTCGGACTGCCCGTGCCCGGCGTCACGATCGAAGCGGGGCTGAACGGCGAGATGCTGGTCGCCAGCCCGACGATCTTCGACGGGTACTTCCGCAACGAGGCGGCGACGGCGGCGGCGTTCGAGCGCGGCTTCTTCCGCACCGGCGACCTGGCGACGATCGACGGCGAGGGTTATCGATCGATCGTCGGCCGCGCCGGCGACCTGATCCGGTCGGGCGGCGAATGGGTGTCGCCGGCCGAAGTGGAATCGGTGCTGCAGGCGCATCCCGCGGTCGCCGACGCGGCGGTGATCGGCGCCGTCGACGGCGACTGGGGCGAAGTGGTGACGGCGTTCGTCGTGGCGCGAGGCGGGGCGGAGGTCACCCTCGAAATGCTGCGGTCGCACTGCGCCGCGACGCTGGCGACGCACAAGCATCCGCGCCGCCTGCGGCTGGTCGACGTGCTGCCGCGGACGCCGGCGACCGGGCAAATCCAGCGCAGGCTGCTCGACGCATGAAGCCCGTCCTGCTGATCACATCCGCCAATATGGCACGCCTTGTGGACGGGGCGCTCGACGACACGTTCGAGACCGTGCGGCTGTGGGAAGCGGGCGACGCCAACGCGCTGCTGACCGCGCGCGGCGCGGACGTGCTGGCGATGCTGACGGTCGGCAAGGAGCCCGTCGACGCGGCGTTCCTCGATCGCCTGCCCGGCCTGCTCGTGATCGCGGTGCCGGGTGCGGGTTACGAGGGCATCGACGTCGCGGCGGCGCAGGCGCGTGGCATCCGCGTCGCCAATGCGGGGGCCGTGCACAGCGGGGATGTCGCCGATCATGCGGTGGCGCTCGCGCTCGCGGCGATCCAGCGCCTCCCCGAGCAGGAGGCTTGGCTGCGCGCCGATCGCTGGCGCGCCGAGGGCCTGCCGCCGCGTCGTCGGGGGGTGTCGGCCGAGCGGTTCGGAATTTTGGGCCTGGGCCATATCGGGATCGAAATCGCCAGGAGGTTGGCGCCGTTCGGCGGCGAAATCGCATGGTGGGGACCTAATCCCAAGCAGGCGCCGTGGCCGCGTCGCGACGGCCTGATCGACCTTGCGAGCTGGTGCACGACGCTGATCGTCGCGGCGCGCGGCGATGCCGAACGGGTGATCGACCGCGCGGCGATCGATGCGGTCGGCGCCGACGGGCTGATCGTCAACATCTCGCGCGGGCAGGTGATCGACGAGGACGCGCTGATCGCCGCGCTCCGCGACGGCCGGCTGGGCTATGCGGCGCTCGACGTGTTCGCCGAGGAGCCGACGCCGCCTGCGCGGTGGACGGGCGTGCCGAACGTCATCCTGACCCCGCACAGCGCCGGTTTCACCGATCAGGCGATGGCGCGGCTGCGCGATGCCGCGATCCGGAACCTGCGCGCGGCGATCGACGGCGGCGCGCTGGTCAACGAGGTGACGGCAGGAGTGGCGCGCTGAGCGGCGCGGTCGCCGATGGCGCGCCCGTCAGGTCGGACGGCGCCATCGTCGTCCGCACGACCGGCGCATCTGGGCTGATGCCGCGGTCGTCACCCGAGCGACCGCGCGACGGTCAGGATCTGCGGCACTTGGCGAGGAGAGCGATATGACGATGACGACCGCCCCCGCGTCTGCCGCGACACATGGCCCCGATGCGAGCGAATGGCGCGCGAACTGGCCGCTGGTGGTGGCGGCCACGGTCGGCATGTCCATCACGGGCGTTCATCTCTATTCGCTGGGCGTGCTTCTTGCCCCTATCGCCGCGGAGACGGGGTGGAGCAGGACGCAGATCACGCTGGGGCAGACCCTGTCGTCCGGGATCAGTTCGATCGTGGCGCCGATCTGCGGGATCCTGATGGATCGCTATGGCCCCCGCCGGATCGCGATCCCCGGCACCGTCATCTTCTGCGTGGGACTCGCCGCCTTCGCCACGATCGGCAATTCGCTGTTCCACTGGTACATGATGTGGACGGTGCTGGCGATCGGGCTGGTCGGACTGAAACCGAACGTCTGGACCGGGGCGGTGTCGGGTGTATTCTCGGCGTCACGCGCGCTGGCGTTCGCGATCGTGATCAGCGGCGTCAGCCTCGCGGGCGCACTGGTTCCCATCATCACCACGTTCCTGATGCAGGCCTATGGCTGGCGCGGCGCCTATGTCGGGCTGGGAATCATCTGGGCGCTGATGCTGCTGCCGTTATGCCTGTTGTTCCCCAAGCGCACCCGGCCCCGCGCCGGGCCGGCGACCGACGCGACGGCTGCGCCCGACCTGCCGGGCTTGACGGTGCGACAGGGGCTGCGGTCACGTGCATTTGCCCGGCTCGCGATCTCGGGCTTCGCGTTCAGCATCGCGCTGTTCGGAATGACCTTCCACTTCGTTCCCATGTTGCGCGATCGTGGGGTCGACCCGACCGTGGCGGCCGGGATCGCGGGGCTCATCGGCGTCTTCTCGATCGTCGGCAGGCTCGTCACCGGCGTGCTGCTGGATCGCTTCCCGGGTGCGATCGTAGGGGGGATCGCGTTGCTGCTCCCGATCTTCCCGGTCTTGATGCTGATCTTCGTCGGCGGCGGGAATATCCCGCTGATGATCGCGATCGCCGTCATGATCGGGCTGTCAGTCGGGTCGGAACTGGACGTGCTCGCCTATCTCGCCACGCGTCACTTCGGCTTGCGCTACTACGGCACGCTGTTCGGCTGCATCATCAGCGTGCTCGCCGCGGCCACGGCCCTGGGACCGGTGACCGCTTCCGCGATCCGGGACCTGACCGGCACCTACGACACGCTGATCCAGGCGACGATCCCGATGTTCCTCATCAGCGCCTGGGCGATCGCGAGCACCGGCACCTATCCCGATTTCAGTACCCGGACGGGTGACGCAGGCCTGCCGGCTGCCTGAGGCGCCGGGCTCGGTGCTGCCACCTGATGCCGGTCTTCGCCATCTCGATGCTGCTCTGGGGCGACAGTGTGGCGATCGAGGCTGCCGGCGCCATCGCGATGGGACTGTCGGTCGGCGCGGAGCTGGGCGGCGGTCCCGATTTCCAAGGACGTGCGGAAGCGGTCAAAGCCTGATCCGATCGCCGACGTCGGCGAAGCAATGGATCAGCCGCGGATCGACGATCCATTCCGGACATTCGACGTCAAACCATGCGTCGACATGGCCCCAGTGGATCGGGTCGGTCAGATAGGCGCCGCGCAACGGGCCTGCGTCGTCGAACTCCTGTTCCCAGACATGCGACCAGGCGCGCGTCCCCGTGCTTTCGACGACCTGCGACAGCCGCCACGCTCGGATATCGGCGATATGGTCGGGCATTCGCAGCAACGCCGCCCGGAGATCGGCGACGGCGCCAGGAGCACTGTCCTTCGTCATCGCGAACACTAGGCCGCGCCATGTGCCGGCCCGGCCGACCATGCGCGACCGCCCGACGCCGCTTCGATAGAACACCGACTCGCGCACGACTGCGCGCGCCGCCAAGTCATGGCCGGCTGTTCCCGACCAGAAGCCTGCACGCCGCCACTCCCGATACGCGGTTTCGCTGGCGAATTCGACCCGCCAGAGTAGGTCGTCGCCATTGATCGATCCGGCCGCGGGCGCGCCGACCCAGCTGTCGCCTACGCCAGGCAGCAGTCCAGCCGCGACGAGCCCGTCGCGCACCACCGCGATCTCGTCGGCATCGGCGATCGACCACGTTTCGAACAGGATATGGGTCAAGGCGTTGTCCAGCCGGGAGCGAAATCGGAGAGGAAGAACCGTCGGCGATCGATCGTCAACGATGCGGCACCGGCCCACCAGTCCGCCTTGGCGTCGATGTCGCGGACGCGCATCGCCCACCATGCGCGGACGTCGGGCACGCTCCACCAGAAGAACAGCGTGACCGGCTCCCCGTCAATGTCGGCAACGGGGGCGCGGCTCGACGACAGCAACGTCATGCCGCGCGCTCGGGCAAGCGGAACATATTCGGCGTGATAGGCGTCGCGATAGGCCGCGGCATGGCCGGGCTTGACCACCACCTGGTCGAGAATGCGGATTTCGCCGAGATGTTCAGCCATGGAAACGGCGGACCTCGGCCAGCGTCCTGATCAGTCGCGACGATCCCCGACATGCGACTTCTATCGGCGTCATTCCGAGCGTGCCGATGTCGGCCCGTAGCCCGGCTCGGCCGGCTCTCCGATCGCTGCAAGCAAGGCATTGTGGCGGCGCTCGATCCCGGCGCGCGCGCTGGCGGGGTGGGTGATGACATAGGCGGCATTGGCGCGGATGCCGTCGACGATCGCCTTGCCGACGAACGCCGGATCCATGCCCCGGCCGACGGTCATGTTCGAGCGCGTGAGACCCGGTGTGACGACCGTTACGCCGATACCCGCCTCAGCCAGCTCGAGCCGCAGGATCTCGGTCAGGCCGACCACGCCATATTTGGCGGTACCGTAATCGCCGAGCGTCGGCATCGGCGACAGGCCGGCTTCGGAGGCGATGTTCACGATGTGGCCGAACCCGCGGTCGCGCATTCCGGGTCCGAAGGTGCGGACGCCGTAGAACACGCTCGACAGGTTCGTCGCGATCCGGGCGTCGAAGTCGGCGATCGCGAGGTCCAGGATCGGTACCATGCTGGGCGGGACCGCCGCGCCGTTCACCAGCAGGTCGACCGCTCCGAACCGCGCCTCGGCCTCCGCCTTTGCGCGCGTCCAGTCGGCGACGGCGGCGACGTCCATGACGATGCCGAGCACCGGTTCCGCGAACGCAGCGACCGTTCCGTCGAGTCGGTCGCGATCGATGTCGGCCAGGACGACGTTCATTCCCTCGCCGGCGCAGATCCGCGCGATCTCGAGCCCGATGCCGCCGCCGCCGGTGACCATCAGAGTCATTAGCTGCCCGATCGCCATGTCCTTCTCCTTCCTCGTCATCGTAGCGGGATGCGTTCAGCTCTACGCCAGACGATCGCGTTCCAGAGCATGATGCGTTTGCTTTGACCCGTCACCCCGGACTTGATCCTAATGATGAAACCGCTGCCGGAACACGGACGGCGCCATGCCCTGCGCCCGCGAAAAGGTGCTCGACATGTGGCTGGCGCTGGCGAAACCCATCTCGGCTGCGATCACGTCCAGCGGGAGGTGGGTGGCGCTCAGCAGGTTCTTGATCCGCTCCAGACGGATATACTGTGTACCGTCGTGCCCATGTGCCAGATCACCGGATCGCCCTATGCGATGCGGAGCGACGTCCGCATCCTGAAGGTGCGAAAACGGACGACTGCATCGCTAAGTGGCTTTCGCGTCGCGATGTCGACCTGCGGTGAAAATCCGACGTTAGCCGTCGCTCAGCCGAAATGGGCGAGGCTCCGCATCGCAATCGCCAGCCGCGACGACTGAGGCTGACGATCTCGTCGCCGACTTTCCCGGCGTGACGCTGCCCGATCTCGCCGCCGGCCTCGAGCGGCGCGTTAGCGCCTATGACAACGGTCCCGATCGCGCGCTGCTTGTCGCCGAGGAGCTGCGCCGGCGGGCCGCGCTGACGACGCACTGACCGGACTCCAGGCGATGTGGGCGATTCTTGACGTCACCAATTTCTACGTCTCGGCCGAACGGCTGTTCGATCCCTCGCTGCGTCTGGTCCCGGTGTGCATCCTCTCGAACGGCAACGGCTGCTGCGAGGAGGCCAAGGCGCTCTATATCAAGATGGGCGCACCGGCGTTCAAAACTCGCGACACGATCCGCCGCCACGATATCCAGCTCCGATCGAGCAATTGCGAACTGTATTCCGACCTTAACCGGCGGTTCAACCTGGTCATCGCCGAGCATAGTAATACGGTCGAAGTCTACTCGATCGACGAATCCTTTTCCAATTGCCGGTGCGTATCGATGGCTTCGGCGACGTAGAGGCGGCGCATCAGGTCCGCGAGGCGGTCCTGCGCGCGGTGGGGCTGCCGACAAGGGCCGGACTTGGTCGACACGGACGCTAAGCAAGGTGGCGAACGCGTTGGCGAAGGCGTCGGAAAAGGTCTGGGGCGGCGTCGTTGACCTGCATGACGTCAGTTGCGCCGGCGCATGTTCGCCCGCTGGCCCGTCGAGGAGGTTTAGGGCATCGGCGCGGCGCTGGCGGAACGCCTGCGTCCGCTCGGCGTGCGGACCGCGGCCGACCTGGTCGCCCTGCCACCGGCGGCGGGCGGTACGTGCGACCGAAAAGATTTGAGCGCAGGGGCTGGTCGCTTCGCGGCTGATCGTGTTGACCGGTTTCGCATCGCGGTCGACCACGACGACGTCATGGTCGTAGAGGCCGGCGTCGACCATCGAATCGCTGCTGATTCGGAACACGAAGGATGCCGCGCGATCGAAATTGCGCGGCTGGCCTCTGTCAGCTTGCTCATCCACTCACGGTTGAGCTGTCGAGCGGACGATGACTTCGCCGATGTTCAGGTCGTCGGGTTGTTCGATCGCGTAGCTGATCGCTCGAGCGATCGCCTCCGGTGGCATTGCAAACTTCTTACCGGCCTGTTCGAGCTGCGCTTTGACGTCCGTGTTCTTCACATGATCGGCGAAGTGCGTGTCGGTGAAGCCAGGCGTGATCACGGTGACGCGCAACTTTCCGGCAAGCTCCTGGCGAAGACCATCGGAGATCGCCAGCACAGCCGCTTTCGTGCCGGAGTAGATAGTCTGGTTTGGAGTGGTCTTGCGTGCCGCAGTGGAGGCAATGTTGATGAAGTGACCCGTCCCCTGCTCGCGGAACACAGGCAGCGCAGCGGCGATACCGAAAAGTAGCCCCTTAATATTTACATCGACCATCTGTTCCCAGTCGTCGACTGCAAGATCATCGATTGGCCCGATCGGCATGGCACCAGCATTGCTGATCAGCACGTCGAGCTGTCCGAACCGATGCCGCGCGAGCGCCACCAGCCTGGTAAGGTCATCGCGCTTCGTGACGTCGGTCGTGGCGTATGCGGCGTCGCCGCCCTCGCTCATGATGCGGTCGGCCAGCGACGAAAGACGCTCTGCGCTTCGCGCGCCGAGAACGACCTTGGCACCTTGCGCCGCCAGGTAAATCGCGGTCGCCTTGCCCATACCGCTGCTCGCGCCGGTTATCGCTACTACCTTGATCGTCATTACTGCACTTTCTGCCAGTCCCCACGTCTAGGGGGGTAACCCGCAGCCGTTCGAAAGGGTTCGATCAGTGCATAGGCCATTGCCGTCGGATACCCTCAACTTTTGTGTCTAGAAGGGATCATAGTTGCGGTTATGCCCATATTGATATGACCGATAATCCGATCCCTTCCAGTTAGGCATTTACTCTAGCCGGTACGCCTCCTCGACGAACTGGTCGAGGAACGCCGCGCCGGCGGGGTGACCGTGGCGAATGGCCATGGCGTGATCGATGTGGAGAAGGTTCTCGGCCAGCACCCGGTAGCCGACATGGGTGGACACGAAGGCTTCCAGAGCCGGGCGGACGCCGGCCGCCGCATCGACCTTGCCGTCGCGCAGCGCGGCCAAGGCGTGGTACGGTGTGTCGCAGCACACGCGTTCGGCGTGGTGGAGGGTGCGCTGGAGATGGAGATCATAGGCGGCGCCCCGCGACGAGGCGATGCGCACGCCCGGCGCATCGATCTCGGCGATGCGCGCCCAGGGCGCCGCCGTCGCCACGACGATCGCCGCGCGGATCACGCAATAGGACGGCGAGAAGTGCAGATGCGCGGCGCGCGCCGGATCGACCGCCAGGAACGTCACGTCCCACGCATCGGCGTCGAGCGAGTCCATCAGCACGCCGGCGCTGGCGTAGCGGACGAATGCCACCGGCCGGCCGAGCCGGACGCCGAGCAGATGCGCG
>CAXUEV010000012.1:0-21267 GCA_964250105.1 uncultured Sphingomonadaceae bacterium | reverse complement strand
CAGGCCGTCAGCGACGGCGCGCTGCGCCAGCTCGGCGGCGTCGCTCGACGCGACCAGCGCGCGGGCATGGCCCATGCCGAGCTCGCCGTTCGCCACCAGCTCGCGGACCTCGGGCGGCAGATCGATCAGGCGCAGCAGGTTGGCGACATGGCTGCGCGCCTTGCCGACGAGGCCGGCGAGCATCTCCTGCGTGTGGCCGTAGTCGGCGACGAGCCGCTGGAAGCCCTCGGCCTCCTCCATCGGGTTGAGGTCGGCGCGCTGGATGTTCTCGACCAGCGCGATCTCGAACGCCGCCGCGTCGTCGAGCTCGCGGATGATGACGGGGATCTCGTGGAGCTGCGCCGCCGCGGCCGCGCGCCAGCGCCGCTCGCCGGCGACGATCTCGTAGCGGCGGTCGGGCAGCGGCCGGACGAGGATCGGCTGGAGGATGCCGCGCTCGCGGACCGAAGCGACGAGCTCGTCCATCGCCGCCTGGTCGAAGCGCCGCCGCGGCTGCGTCGGGCTGGCGACGATCTCGGCGAGCGGCAGCATCGTCCGCGTCGGCGCCGACATCGCCGCCTCCTCGATCAGCGCCGACAGACCGCGGCCCATCGCCGCTCGCTTCCTTTCAGCCATTCGCATATTCCCGCTGCGGTACAATTCTCGAGAGGAGCTCGCGCGCCAGCTCGACATAGGCGAGCGAGCCGCTGCATTTGAGATCGTAAATCATCGCCGGCAGGCCGTGGCTCGGCGCCTCCGACAGGCGGACGTTGCGCGGGATCGTCGTCGCGAACACCTGGCTGCCCATCACCGCGCGGACGTCGGCGGCGACCTGGTCCGACAGGCGGTTGCGGCGATCGACCATCGTCAGCACGATGCCGAGCAGCCCGAGCCGCGGGTTGGGGCCGGCGCGCACCCGCTCGATCGTCCCGAGAAGCTGGCTAAGTCCTTCTAAAGCAAAGAATTCGCACTGGA
Organism: uncultured Sphingomonadaceae bacterium; assembly: GCA_964250105.1. Classification (GTDB taxonomy): domain Bacteria; phylum Pseudomonadota; class Alphaproteobacteria; order Sphingomonadales; family Sphingomonadaceae; genus Polymorphobacter_B. Next base: position 20,313 of record CAXUEV010000012.1, on the reverse strand, counting down.
GCGGGACGAGCACCTGATCGGCGGCGACGAGCGCGTTGAGCGTCAGCAGGCCGAGCGACGGCGGACAGTCGGTGACAACGAAATCATAGGGCGCGGCGGCATCGAGCGCGTCGGCGAGCCGCCGCGACCGCCCGGCGACGGCGACAAGCTCGATCTCCGCTCCCGACAAGGCGGCGGTCGACGGCACGATCGCGAGGCCGGGGACCGCAGTCCGCTGCGTCGCGTCGTCGAGCGTCACCCCGCCGAGGATGACGTCGTAGATCGAGTTGGCGCGGTTGCGGCGGTCGATGCCGAGGCCGGTCGAGGCGTTGCCCTGCGCATCCATGTCGAGCAGCAGCACGCGCTTGCCGACCGCCGCCAGCGCGGTGGCGAGGTTGATCGCCGTGGTCGTCTTGCCGACGCCACCCTTCTGATTGGCGACGGCGATCCTCATCGGGCGCTCCGGCAGACGATATCGCGCGCGCGGACTATCCGCGCCTGCGGGTCGGTCCGACTCGGTATCAGATCGGCGGTGAAATCGAAAGTCGCGCGTGCCGCGGCGAGTTCGACTTCGGCCGAACGCCCCTTCAACAGCAGCCAGCGCGCGCGGCGGCCGTGGACGAGACCCCAAGCGAACAAGCGGTCGAGCGGCGCACAGGCACGGGCGGTGATCACATCCGCGCGGATCGGTGCCAGCGCCTCGACTCTGACATTGTAGACCGTGACGCGGTCGGCGAGTCCGACCGCCGCCGCCGCCGCTTCGAGGAAGCGGCATTTCTTCGTCGTCGCCTCGATCAGGTTGAAGCGGCCACGGCAAAGCAGGGCAGTGACCAGCCCGGGAAAGCCGGCACCGCTGCCGATGTCGAGCCACGTCGACTCGTCGTTCGTCTCGACCAGAGCGGCGAGCTGCGCCGAGTCGGCGAAGTGCCGGACCCAGACGTCAGCCAGCGTCGACGGCCCGACGAGGTTCATCCGCGCCTGCCACTCGACGAGCAGCGCCGCGTAGATGTCGAATTTCGCCATTGTTCCACGTGGAACATCAAAGTCGGCGGCGAACGCGGCGCGGTCGTTCACGCCGCGCGTCGCACATGCGACAGCAGCGACGAGAGGGCGCCCGGCGTCATCCCGGCGATCCGCGAGGCCGCACCGAATGTCGTCGGCCGCGCCGCGCGCAGCCGCTCGACCATTTCGCGCGACAGGCCGGGGACAGCGGCGAAGTCGAGCGCCGGCGCGAGATGCAGCGCCTCGTCGCGGCGGAAGCTGCGGACGTCGTCGTCCTGCCGCGCCAGGTAGACGGCGTAGCGGGCGTCGGTGGCGATCGTCTCGGCGCTGACCGGATCGATCGCGTGCAGCTCGGGCCAGACGCGGCAGATCTCGGGCCAGCCGACATCGGTGAAGGCGAGCCAGTCCTCGGCCGAGCGGGTCCGCCCGTCCTGGCGCACCGCCACGCCCGCGCGAGCGAGGTGATCGGGTGTCGCCGCCAGGCTGTCGAGACGTCCGCGCGCCGACGCCAACAGCGCACGACGATCGGCGAACGCTCGGGCTCGATCGGAGCCGACGACGCCGACCGCCGTGCCGACCTCGGTCAGGCGCAGGTCGGCGTTGTCGGTGCGCAGCCGCAGGCGATATTCGGCGCGCGAGGTGAACATCCGGTACGGCTCGCTGACGCCGTGGAGGACGAGGTCGTCGATCATGACGCCGAGGTACGACGATGCCCGGTCGAAGACGATTCCCGCATCGCCGGCCGCGGCACGCGCGGCGTTGATGCCCGCAACGATCCCCTGCGCCGCCGCCTCCTCGTAGCCGGTGGTGCCGTTGATCTGGCCGGCGAGGAACAGGCCCGGATGGCCGATGACCTGCAACGACGGGCCGAGCGCGCGCGGATCGACATGATCATATTCGACGGCATAGCCGGGGCGGACGATGCGCGCGCGCTCGAGCCCCGGGATCGTCGCGACCACGTCCGCCTGAACGGCGGCGGGAAGCGCCATCGAGATGCCGTTGGGATAGATCGTCGCGTCGTCATAGCCTTCGGGCTCGAGGAAGATCTGGTGGCCGTCGCGGTCGGGGAAGCGGACGACCTTGTCTTCGAGCGACGGGCAGTAGCGCGGACCCGCGCCGCCGATCCGCCCGGCATAGATCGGCGACACCGCGAGCCTGGCGCGGACGAGATCGTGCGTCCGGGACGTCGTGCGGGTGATCGCGCACGGCAGCTGGGGCCGTGCCGACGGCATGCCGACGAACGAAAAGCCGGCCGGATCGTCGTCGCCGTGCTGGAGTTCGAGCGCCGCCCAGTCGATCGTCCGGCCGTCGAGGCGCGGCGGCGTCCCGGTCTTGAGGCGTGCGACCGGCAGGCCCAGGCGCGTCAGGGCGGCGGCGAGACCGACCGTCGCCGGCTCTCCGTGGCGCCCGCCGGCCACGGCATCGAGACCGGTATGCAGGACGCCGCGGAGGAAGGTTCCGGCGGTGACGACGACGCTCGCCGCCTCGAGCCGCCCGATGCTCGACGCGACGCCGACGATCCGGCCGCAGGAATCAAGGAGAAGGTCGTCGACTACGGCTTCGACGACGGACAGTCGCGGCTGCGCGGCGATCATCGCGCGCATGGCGGCAGCGTAGAGCTTGCGATCGACCTGCGCTCGCAGGCCCTGCACCGCCGGGCCCTTGCTGCGGTTCAACAGGCGATACTGGACAGCGGCGGCATCGGCGGCGCGCCCGATCAGCCCGTCGAGCGCGTCGATCTCGCGGACAAGATGGCCCTTGCCGAGCCCGCCGATCGCCGGGTTGCACGACAATGTGCCGATGTCGGTCGAGCGGAGTGTGACGAGAAGCGTGGTCGCACCCATGCGCGCCGCCGCCGCAGCCGCTTCACAGCCAGCGTGGCCGCCACCGACGACGAGAACATCGAACGCTTGCACTCCCGCGACGTACCGGCGTCGATCGGCGAGGTCAAATGTTCCACGTGGAACAATGCCACTCTGCATGGCACAAACACGATTGTTCCACGTGGAACAATCTACTTGCCGATGCAGAACCGCTTGAACACGGCGTCGAGGATGTCGTCGATCCCGACACCGCCGGTAATCGCGGCCAGTGCCCGGATCGCCGCACGCAGACACTCGGCGACGATGATTGGATCGGCCTCGTGCTCGCATGCGGTGAGGGCATTGTAGCCGGCAATCAGCGCTAGACGATGGCGTTCCTGGGTCACGAGCGCCGGCTCTCCGGCACGGACTTGCATCCGCGCCCAGTCGGCGAGCCAAGCTTCGAGTGGCGCTATGCCGTCGGTCTCGACCGCTGAAACGTAGAGTATGTCGTCGCGAAAGCCGACGTGGTCGCCCGACAGGTCGACCTTGCTGACCACCGCCTGCACCCGCTCGGTCGACGCGCTCGATCCGATCGCCAGGACGAGGTCGGCTTGCTCGGCGCGCGCACGACCGCGGCGGATGCCTTCAAGCTCGACCGGATCGTCACTGTGCCGCACGCCGGCGGTGTCGAGCACGATCACGGCAACGCCGTCGAGATCGAGCCGGACTTCGATGACGTCGCGTGTGGTCCCGGCGGTCGTCGCGACGATGGCCACTTCGCGGCGGGCCAAGGCATTGACCAGACTTGACTTTCCTGCGTTCGGCGGTCCCACGACGGCGACCGTCAAACCGTCGCGGCGGCGTTCGCCGCGCCTGGCATCGGCGATCGCCGATGCCAGCTCGGACCGCAAATCGGTCAGTCGCTCGGCTTGGGCGCTGCCTTGGTGCAGCGCGACATCTTCATCGGCGAAGTCGAGCTGCGCCTCGATGTCGGCGAGAAGGTCGATCAGCGTCGACCGCCACATTCCGACCTGATCGCGCAACCGGCCGCCGCTCTGCTCGATCGCCTGGACGCGCTGCTCCTCGGTCTCGGCGTCGATCAAGTCGGCGATGCCCTCGACCTGGGAAAGGTCGAGCTTGCCGTTGTCGAACGCCTGGCGGGTGAACTCGCCCGCGGCGGCGAGGCGCAGTCCGGGCGTCCGCCGCAACGCCGCGACGGCGGCGGCGACGACGGCGGTGCCGCCGTGGAGGTGCAGCTCGACCATATCCTCGCCGGTCGCGCTCGCCGGCGCGGTGAAGCGCACGACCATGGCGCGGTCGATCGGACGGCGGCTGTCGGGATCGGACAGCGTCCGCAGCGACATGACGCGTGCCGCCGGGAGCGGACGCGTGGACAGCCGTTCGAGGGCGAGGAAGGCGGCCGGCCCGGAAATCCGGACGACGGCGATGCCGGCGGGAGGCCGGCCCGACGACAGCGCGAAGATCGTCGGCGCCGTCACTTTGCCCGAGGCCGACGTCAGCTGTTGTTCTGCTGTCCGGCGCTCCAGAACGCCTGTCGCCACGTCTCGAGGCTCTCGGTCATGCCGGGCAGCCAGGTTCGTGTCAGCTTCTCGAAATCGGCCGGACCGATGCCGTCGCCGACGAACCCCTTCATCTTGTCGAGATAGATGTCGTGGAGCGGTGCGAGATCGGGGAGGCCGAGGAAGGCGCGTGCTTCCTGCGGGGTGCAATCGATGTCAAAGGTGATTTTCATCGGGCACCCGCTTCCTTGTCGCTGCGTTGATCCCAGTCTAGCGTCGATGCCGTGGCTCGCCTAGACGGCGGACAGGCTGACTGAGGAGAAGACATGGGCGCGAAAACCAACCTGTCGGCGCTCGACGGTTCGGGCGACTTCACCGGTTATCTGGCATCGCCGGAGACGGCATCGGCCAAGGGCATCGTCGTCGTCCAGGAGATCTTCGGCGTCAACGCCGGTATCCGGGCGATGGCCGACGATTGGGCGGCGAAGGGCTTCGTCGCTCTGGCGCCCGATCTGTTCTGGCGCATTCAGCCGGGTATCGAGCTCGATGCCGACGATGCCGAACAGATGCAGCAGGCGTTCACCCTGATGCAGCGGTTCGACCGCGACAAGGCAATCGCCGACATCGAAGCCGCGATCAAGACGCTACGGGCGCACGGCTGCAGCAAGGTCGGCGTCGTCGGCTTCTGCCTCGGCGGGCTGCTGGCGTATCTCGCCGCGACGCGGACCGACAGCGACGCCAGCGTCGGTTTCTACGGCGTCGGCATCGACGAGAAGCTCGGCGAAGCGGGGGCGATCGGCAAGCCGCTGCTGCTGCACATCGCGACGCGCGACCATTTCGTCGGTGCCGAGCAGCAGGCGGCGGTCCACGCCGGGCTCGACGGCAATCGCCACGCCACGCTGTACGACTATGATGCCGACCATGCCTTCGCGCGCTATTCGGGCAAGGCTCGCGTGCCGGAATTAGCCGAGTTGGCGCAGCGTCGGACCGAAGCGTTCTTCGGCGAGCATCTGGCATGACCGAGGCAAAGGCGATCCGCTTCGATGCGCACGGCGGCCCCGACGTCCTCCGCCTCGAAACCATTGAGGTCGGTGAGCCGGGCGAGGGCGAGATCCGCCTGCGCCAGACGGCGATCGGCGTCAACTTCATCGACACCTATTACCGTAGCGGCCTCTACCCGCTGCCGTTGCCGAGCGGAATCGGCAGCGAGGCCGCGGGCGTAGTCGAAGCGATCGGCAGCGGCGTCCTCGACGTCGCCGTCGGCGACCGCGTCGGCTATTGCGGCGGCCCGGTCGGCGCCTATGCGACGCACCGCGTCGTCGCCGCGGAGCAAGTCGTCCGGCTTCCCGGGCTGGTGTCCGACGAGACCGCCGCCGCCGTCCTGCTCAAGGGCTGCACGACCGAATATCTGGTCGAGCGGTGCGCCAAGGTCGAAGCCGGCCAGACCGTTCTCGTCCAGGCAGCAGCGGGCGGCGTCGGGCTTTTGCTCGTGCAGTGGCTGCGCCACGTCGGCGCGCGCGTGATCGGCACCGTCGGCTCGGACGCCAAGGCGGCGCTGGCGCTAGAAGCGGGGGTCGACGATGTCATCGTCTATTCGCGCGACGATGTCGCGGCCGCGGTCCGCGAGCTGACCGACGGCGAGGGAGTCGACACGGTCTTCGACGGCGTCGGCAAGGAAACGTTCGAAGGGTCGCTCGACAGCCTCAAGCGCCGCGGGCTGATGGTCAGCTTCGGCAATGCCAGCGGACCGGTCGTCGGGGTCGATCTGGCGACGTTGACGCGCAAAGGCTCGCTATTCGTGACGCGGCCGTCGCTGGTCGATTATTATGTCAGCCGCGACGATATCCTGACAGGCGCCGGCCGCGTGCTCGATCTCGTCGCCGACGGCATTCTCGACGTCCGGATCGACCAACGATTTGATCTGGCAGACGCCGCCGCGGCGCATCGCGCACTCGAAGCGCGCAGCACGACGGGATCGACAATCCTCTTGCCGTGAGGCCTAAGGCAATTGTTCCACGTGGAACAATTGCCTTTATCCGGTAATGGCGACGACGTGCGGCGCGACCTCGCGCCAGCCATCGTAAATCATCTTGAACGCGACATAGACGATGACGACGAGCCCGACATAGGCGATCCAGCGGTAGCGCTCGATGTATCTGGCGATGAGGTTCGCCGCCAGCCCCATCAGCGCGACCGACAGCACCAGGCCGATGACGAGGATGCCCGGATGGTCGCGTGCCGCGCCGGCGACCGCCAGGACATTGTCGAGGCTCATCGAGACGTCGGCCAAGGCCACCGACCACGCCGCCGAAGCGAAGCTCCGCGCCGGCGGCGGCGTCCCCGTAACGTGCGTGTCGTGACCGATGCGCAGCTCGCGCCACATCTTCCACGCCACCCAGAGCAGCAGCAAGCCGCCGGCGAGGATGAGCCCGACGACCTGGAGCAGCCAGCTGACCCCGAGCGCGAAGATGACGCGCAGGATGAAGGCGGCGGCGATGCCGATCAGAATGACACGCTTGCGCTGCTCGATCGGCAGTCCGGCGGCGAGCGCCCCGACGACGATCGCATTGTCGCCGGCGAGGACGATGTCGATCAGCACGACCTGGCCGAACACGGCGAGTGAGTCGGGCGTGAAGAATGAGGTCCAGTCCATGGTCACTGCCATAGCGGCCATAGCGACCAGCGCCAAGCCAGATCAACCTCGGTCGGCGCTATCCCATCCGACTTCGATGCGGAAAGGGTCGAACGATCGTTACTTAACTGATTCTATACCGAGTCAAGTATTAGTGGTTCATGGCGTCGAAGAAATCTTCGTTCGACTTCGAGTCCTTCATCTTGTCGAGGAGGAACTCCATCGCGTCGATCGTACCCATCTGCATCAGGATACGGCGGAGGACCCACATCTTCGACAGCGTCGTCTTGTCGACCAGCAGTTCTTCCTTGCGCGTGCCCGATTTGCCGATGTCGATCGCCGGAAAGATGCGCTTGTCGGCGATCTTGCGGTCGAGGACGATCTCGGAGTTGCCGGTGCCCTTGAACTCTTCGAAGATGACCTCGTCCATCCGGCTGCCGGTATCGATCAACGCGGTCGAGATGATCGTCAGGCTGCCGCCTTCCTCGATGTTGCGGGCCGCTCCGAAGAAACGCTTGGGCCGCTGCAGCGCGTTGGCGTCGACGCCGCCGGTCAGAACCTTGCCCGACGACGGCACGACGGTGTTGTAGGCGCGCCCCAGGCGGGTGATATTGTCAAGCAGGATGACGACGTCGCGCTTGTGCTCGACCAGCCGCTTGGCCTTTTCGATGACCATCTCGGCGACCTGGACGTGGCGCGTCGCCGGCTCGTCGAAGGTCGAGGAGATGACCTCGCCCTTGACGGTCCGCTGCATGTCGGTGACTTCCTCGGGCCGCTCGTCGATCAGCAGCACGATCAGATAGATCTCGGGATGGTTGGCCGAGATCGAGCGGGCGATGTTCTGCATCATGATCGTCTTGCCGACGCGCGGCGGCGCGACGATCAGGCAGCGCTGCCCCTTGCCGAGCGGCGAGACGATGTCGATCACACGCGCCGACTTGTCCTTGATCGTCGGATCGAGCGTGTCGAGGCGCAGCTTCTCATCGGGGTAAAGCGGCGTCAGATTGTCGAAGTTGACCCGGTGGCGGACCACGTCGGGGTCGTCGAAGTTGATCGCGATCAACTTGGTCAGCGCGAAATAACGCTCGCCGTCCTTGGGCGCACGAATCTCGCCTTCGACGGTATCGCCGGTGCGGACGCCGAACTTGCGGACCTGTTGCGGCGAGACATAGATGTCGTCGGGACCGGCGAGATAGTTCGACTCGGGCGAACGGAGAAAGCCGAAGCCGTCGGACAGCACCTCGATCGTGCCGGTGCCCATGATCGTCGTGCCGTTGTCGGCCTCGGTCTTCAGGATCGCGAACAATATGTCCTGCTTGCGTAGCGTCGACGCATTCTCGACCCCCAGCACCTCGGCCATCGCCACCAGTTCGGCGGGCGTCTTGCGCTTCAGGTCGTGCAGATGCATTCGGATGTCTCGTGAGTAGCCGGGCGCTGTCGCGAACAAAATGTCGGGCGATGGCCGGGGAGCGCTCCGCCAGGATGGCGGCGCTGGCAGCGAACCTAGGCACGCCTGCGCGCCGGGTCAAGATGCGACTGTCGCGAATTCCTCCGAGGCGCGGAGGACCGGCTCAGGTCTTGGGAGCGGTGCCCTTGGTCGACGGGTTGGCGGCGATGGTCTTCGGCTTCTTCGCCTTGGGCTTCCGCGCTTCCTTGTTCGACTTCTGCTCGGCCATACGACTTTCCTCGGCTAAAACGGTTTGACCACGACCAGTATGACGATGGCGATCGTAGCCAGTGCCGGCACCTCGTTCAACAGGCGCAACGTGCGATTTGCATAAGGCCGGTTGCCCGCCGCGAACTTCCGCGCCGTCGCGACCGCCCAACCGTGATAGCCCGACAGCAGGAAGACCAGCAGAATCTTTGCGTGGAGCCAGTAGTTGCCGGCAAAACCATAGCTGACGGCGAGCGTCAGCCCGAGAATCCAGACGATGATCAGCCCCGGCGTCAGGATGATCCGCTTTAGCCGGTTCTCGCGCTCGACCCAGGCAATGTCCTCGGCCGAACCGGCGGCGCTTTCCATATGGTAGACGAGGAAGCGGGGCAGCATGAACAGGCCGGCCATCCAGAAGATGACGGCGATGACATGCAACGCCTTGATCCAGAGATAGAAGGTTCCGCCGGGGTCGATCATCCGCGCACCTGCCGCAACAAATCCTCGACATGGGCGATCGGCGTGTCGGGCAGGATGCCGTGGCCGAGGTTGAGGATGTGCGGGCGTTCGTCGAACGCCGCCCTGATCCGCGCGATGCTCGCCGCCAGAGCGTCGCCGCCGGCGATCAGCGCCAGCGGATCGATGTTGCCCTGGACAGGCATGCCCGGCGGTAGCATCGCGTCCGCCCAGCCGGGATCGACCGTCTCGTCGAGCCCGACCGCGTCGATCCCGGTCTCGGCCGCATAGGCGGCGAGCTTGGCGCCGGCGCCCTTGGGAAAGCCGATCACCGGCACGTCGGGATGGCGGACCATCAGCCGGCCGACGATGTCGGCGGTCGGCGCGATCACCCAACGCTCGAATTCGGCGGGTGCCAAGCTGCCGGCCCAGCTGTCGAACAACTGGACGGTCTGCGCGCCGGCGTCGATCTGGCCCGACAGGTAATCGACGGTGACGTGGACGATACGGTCGATCAGCGCAGCGAAGGCAGCGCGGTCGCGATAGGCCAGCCGCCGCGCCTCGCCCTGGTCCTTGCTGCCCGATCCGGCGACCATATAGGTGGCGACGGTCCATGGGCTGCCGGCGAAACCGATCAGCGTCACCTCGGGCGCGAGCGCCGCGCGAACACGACGCACGGTCTCGTAGATCGGCATGAAGTGTTGCGGCGCGGCGACGAGCGCTTGGAAATCGCCGTCGAGCAGCGGCGGGGTCAGCCGCGGCCCCTCGCCGACGCCGAAGGTCAGGCCCATGCCCATCGCGTGCGGCACGATCAGAATGTCGGAGAACAGGATCGCGGCGTCCATGCCGAAGCGGCGGACCGGCTGAAGGGTGACCTCGGCCGCCGCGGCGCTGTCGTAGACCAGTTCGAGAAAGCCGCCGCGATCGGCGCGGAGCGCGCGATATTCGGGCAGGTAACGTCCCGCCTGTCGCATGAGCCAGACCGGCGGCGGATCACGATGTTCGCCGGCCAGAACGGCGAGCAGCGGCGACGTCGGATCGGCGGTGATCATTCGTTGCCATCGCCAGCCGTGACGACGGCGTCAAGCCCTGCGGCTCGACGGGTCGGAGCTTCTACTCTTCTAGCTATCTAACGAAATAATTAAGGTTGTTGTCCGGTGAGTCACGCGATGGCTTCAGCGGTCCCCAGGGTCCTCGCCCGGCGCTGCTGCCAGTGACTGCTGACGATCCCGTGACTTGTCCCCGCTATCCACATGGTCGCTTGTGGGTCCATCCCATTGTGCATGGCATCGGGACAAGGTCGCCTGACTCGGGCGCTTGCCGTAAACGACGGTGCCGACTAACGCTTGGTGCGCGGCTTATCCCCAGGGTTGGACTGAACGAAATAAATCCGATGCCGCGCCTTCACCTCCATCTCGTGTCGGATTCGACCGGCGAGACGCTCGAATCGATCGTCAAGGCGGGACTCGGCCGTTTCGAAGGTGCCGATACGAGCAAGCATTTCTGGCCGATGGTCCGATCCGAGGGGCATCTCGACCGCGTCGTCGAGGAAATCGCCAAGCGCCCGGGGCTTGTCCTCTACACGCTGATCAACGGCGGCGTCCGCAACCGGCTCGAGGACCGCTGCGACCAGCTCGGCCTGCCGGCAGTGTCGGTGCTCGACCCGATGATCAGCGCCCTGTCGCACTTCCTCGGCCAGGCGGCGGTGACCCGGCCGGGACGCCAGCACATCATGGACGCCGCCTATTTCCAGCGGGTCGACGCGATCAACTTCACCATGGTGCACGACGACGGCGCCGGCAGCGACAATTGGGAAGAGGCCGATATCGTCCTCGCCGGCGTGTCGCGTTCGTCGAAGACGCCGACGTCGATCTATCTCGCCAATCGCGGGTACAAGACGGCCAATATCCCGCTGGTGCCCGAATCGCCGCCGCCGCCGTCGCTGTTCCGACTCGTCCGGCCTCTTGTCGTCGGCCTGACCACCAGCCCCGAGCGGCTGATCGCCATCCGCCGCAACCGGCTGCTGTCGCTCGGCCAGACGGCGGATACCGACTATGTCGACACCAGCGTCGTCACCGCCGAGGTCGCCTTCGCCCGGCGGCTGTTCGCCGATCACGACGTGCCGGTGATCGACGTCAGCCGGCGGTCGATAGAGGAGACTGCGGCGGCGATCATCAACCTGCTGCAGGCGCGCGGCGAGGCGTGATCGTCCTCGCGTCGACGAGCCCGGCGCGCGCGGCGATGCTGACGGCGGCCGGCGTCGACTTCGTCGCCCACGCCCCGAACGTCGACGAGGAGGCGATCATGTCAGGGCTGATCGCCGTCGGCGGCACGCCGGCGCGGATCGCCGACGCGCTGGCCGAGACCAAGGCGGTCAAGCTGTCGCGACGCCTCGCCGGCATGCTCGTGCTCGGTGCCGACCAGATTCTCGTCGCGGCCGACGGTTCGATGCTCGGCAAGCCGGGCGACCGCCGCGGCGCCGCCGCCCAGTTGCGGCAGCTGCGCGGCGCCGAGCATCGCCTGATCGCCGCCGCGGTGATCGCCGAGGACGGCATGGCGGTGTGGCGCGGCACCGATACCGCACGGCTGACGATGCGGGCGGTGTCGGACGCGTTCATCGCCGACTATCTCGATCGCGAGGGCGACGCCGTGTCGGGCTGTGCCGGCAGCTACCGCATCGAGGGGCTCGGCGCGCAACTGTTCGCCAGGGTCGCCGGCGATCCGTTCACCATCCAGGGACTGCCGCTGCTCGCCGTGCTCGACTATCTGCGGACGCGCGGCGAGATCGCATCGTGATCCTGCCACCGACCGCCGGCATCATCGGCTGGCCGGTGGCACAGTCGAAATCGCCGCGGATCCATCGGTTCTGGCTGGAGACGCTCGACATCGACGGCGACTATGGGCGATTTCCGGTCGATCCCGACCGGCTGGCGGCGGCGATCCGGGCGCTGCCGGCGCTTGGCCTGCGGGGGATCAATGTGACGATGCCGCATAAGCTGGCGGTCATGAATCTGCTCGACGAACTCGACCCGAGCGCGCTCGCGGTCGGGGCGGTCAACACCGTGCGGCTGGTCGGCGACCGGCTGATCGGGGCCAATACCGATGTCGACGGCATTGGCGAGCCGCTTGCCCCGTTCGATCTCGCCGGGCACGAGGCCATCGTCGTCGGTGCCGGCGGTGCCGCGCGCGCGGCGCTGGCAGCGCTCAAGCGGTGCGAGATCGGTCGGGTGACGATGATCAACCGCAACGCCGACACCGCGGCGGCGCTGCTGCGGACGATGGCGGTGCCCGGCACCGTCGTCGCGCATGGCGCACCGTTGCCGCCGGCGGCACTGGTGATCAACGCCAGCAGCCTCGGCATGGCCGGATCGCCGCCGCTCGATTTAGACCTCTCGAGTCTGCCCGGCGACGCCGTCGTCTTCGACGCCGTCTATGCGCCGCTCGACACGGCGCTGCTGCGGGCGGCGCGCGAACGTGGCTTGCGGACGATCGACGGACTGTCGATGCTGATCGGCCAGGCGGCGGCGGCGTTCGCGATGTTCTTCGATGCCGCCGCCCCGCGGGAGCACGATGCCGAACTCCGCGCGCGGCTGACCGCGTGATCATCCTCGGCCTGACCGGCTCGATCGGCATGGGCAAGTCGACCGTCGCGGCGATGTTCCGGCGACTGCGCGTGCCGGTGTTCGACGCCGACGCCGTCGTCCATCGCCTGCAGGCGCCGGGCGGCGCGGCGCTGCCGGCGATCGCCGCGGCATTTCCGGGAACCGTCGCGGCAGGCGTTCTCGACCGTGCCCGTCTCGGGGCGATGGTGTTCGGCGACGATGCCCGGCTGCGACAGCTCGAGGCGATCGTCCATCCGCTCGTCGGCGCGGCCCGCGCCCGCTTCCTCCGGCGCTACCGGACGCGGCCGCTGATCGTGCTCGACATCCCATTGTTGTTCGAGGGCGGCGGTGCCGCTGCCTGCGATCTCGTCGCGGTGGTGTCGGCTCCTGCCGAAGTCCAGCGCGCGCGGGTTCTCGCCCGGCCCGGGATGACGCCCGAGAAGTTCGCAACGATCCTGGATCGCCAGGTGCCCGATGCCGTCAAGCGCGCCCGCGCCGACGTCGTTATCCCGACGGGGGGATCGAAGGCGATGACATGGCGGGCGGTGCGACGGCTTGTCATGACGATCGGGCACGCTAGATTGGGCCATGCTCGAAATCGTCTGGGACACTGAGACCACCGGCATCATGCCGGGTGATGGCCACCGCATCGTCGAGATCGGCGCGCTCGAGATCCACGGCAAGGTGCCGACCGGGCGGACCTTCCACACCTATATCGATCCGTGCCGGCAGATGCCCAAGGATGCCGAAGGGGTCCACGGCCTGTCGACCGCGTTTCTGACCGGCCAGCCGGTGTTCGAGGCGGTGATCGACGACTTCCTCGCCTTCATCGGCGATGCGCCGCTGGTCGCGCACAACGCCATGTTCGACATGGAATTCCTCAACTGGGAGCTGCGCCGGGCGCGGCTGCCGGTGATCCCGGCGCACCGGGCGATCTGCACGCTCGAACTGTCGCGCAAGAAGCATCCGGGCGCGAAGCACACGCTCGACGCGCTGTGCAACCGCTACGGCATCGATCTTTCGGGCCGGTCGAAGCATGGCGCGCTGATCGACGCCGAACTGCTGGCGCGGGTGTATGTCGAGCTGACCGGCGGTCGCCAGATCGGCTTCGATCTGGCGGCCGATATCGTCGAATTTACGCCAGCGGTCGTTCGCAACCATATGCCCGCGCGCGCGCATGCGGCATCGGTCGACGAACTTGCGCGCCACGCCGCGTTCGTCGCCGGCCTCAAGGACCCGCTGTGGCTGTCCTGACGTTGAACCGTAGCCGACCGGCATCGATTGACCGCTTCCGGCGCCGGGCCTAGAGCGACCGCCCTTTCCTCGCGAGGAGCAGATACATGGACATCCGGGTTTCAGGCCATCAGGTCGACGCCGGTGCCGCGTTCCGCGAGCATGTCCAGACGCGGTTGTCGGCGATCGCCGAGAAATATTTCTCGCGGTCGATCGGGGCCAATGTCACGCTGAGCCCGGCACCGCACGGCGGCTTCGCGGTCGACATCGTCATGCATGTCATGTCCGACCTGATCCTAAAAGGCAGCGGCCGCGCCAACGAAGCGCATCCGGCGTTCGATGCTGCCGCCGACCGGATCGAGAAGCAGTTGCGGCGCTACATGCGACGGCTGAAGGACCGCCACGGCCCCGGCAACGCTCGCACCGTCGGCGCGACGCAGGAGATCGACAACGCCGCCTATACGATCTTCGCCGCACCCGCCGAGGAGGAGGCCGACGACAATCCGCTGATCATCGCCGAGACCCGCGTCGATATCCCCGACGCGACCGTATCCGACGCGGTGATGATGCTCGACCTCAGGAACACGACGGCGCTGCTGTTCAAGAACAGCAAGTCGGGCGTCCACAACATGGTTTATCGCCGCGAGGACGGCAGCATCGGGTGGGTGGAGCCGCGGGTGTGACGATGGATTTCGGCGACCTCGTTGCGCCGGCGAGCGTGATGTTCGAGCCGGCGGTGGCGAACAAGCGGAGCCTGCTGACGCTGATGGCGGCGCGGGCGGCGCAACTGACCGGGCAGGACGAAGCCTATGTGCTCGAGATCATCCTCGAGCGCGAGGCGCTCGGCTCGACCGGTTTCGGCGCGGGCACGGCGATCCCGCACGGCCGCCTCGGCACGGTCGGGCGCATCGTCGCGGTCGTCGCCAAGCTGGCGACGCCGATCGACTTCGCCGCGCTCGATGGCCAGCCGGTCGATCTCGTCGTCCTGATGCTGGCGCCGTCGGGGGCCGGGGCCGAGCATCTGAAGGCGCTGGCGCGTGTCAGCCGTGCCCTGCGCGACCTCGATTTCGTCGCGAGGCTGCGCGGCAGCGTCTCGGCCGACGCGCTCTATGCGCAGTTCGTCGGCGACGCGCAAAGCCGCGCCGCCTGAGCGAGCCTCGTCTGACGGCCGGTACATGGACCGGCGCGCTGCTGCGCCGGGTCCATGCCGCCGGCGACTTCGCCACCATCGTTCATCGCGGCGACGCCGTGTCGGGCAGCGTCGCGATCGTCCACCGCAGCCGCGACGGTTCCGTGCGTGCTCTGGCCCGGGTGCTCGGACCCGGCGGCACCTATGGCTGGCGGACCGCGGCGACCGCTGACGCGGTCGAGTCGTGGGTGGTACGCCAGCGCGGTTTCGACCCCGATCTATGGGTCATCGAACTGGACACCCCTGATCCGGCACGCTTCATCGACGAATCGATCGACTGAGCTTGTCGCGCCGGAACCATTGCCGCACCCCGGTTGCACGCCGGTGCCGGAACCGTGGGCGGGTCCGGTGATCATCAGCCCAAGCGGACCGAACCGGGTTCAGCCCAGCGACGCGCGGCCATGCGGGCCGACGCCGAGCGGATCCGGGAACGCCGTGGGTAGCAAGCGACTAGATGACCCTGAAGTCTCCACTGGCGATCCGCGCGCTCGGCCTCGGCCTCGCCGGATTGCTGCTTACCGCGGCCGGTCAGTTCCCGATCGCCGCGACGACCGCAGGGCAGATTTTCGTTACCGATAAGGCGGAAGATCTCGTCGATTCCATGCCTCCGGTCGATGATGTTGAGACGGCGGCGCCGACGTTGCGCCCGGCGCGATTATCGACTCTGGTCGCACAGACGATCGACAGCGGCGCGGCGACCGCGACGGGCGACCGCGACTGCCTCGCCCGCGCGGTCTATTTCGAGGCCCGCGGCGAGCCGCTCGAAGGTCAGCTCGCCGTCGCCCAGGTCATCCTCAACCGGCTCGCTTCGCGGCGCTACGGCGACACCGTCTGCGGCGTCGTCACGCAGCCGGGGCAGTTCACCTTCGACCACGGTCGGACCCCAGCGGCGTCGCGCGACTGGACGACCGCCAAGGCGATCGCCGCCATCGCCGCGACTGCGGCATGGGAGACGGTCGCGCCGCGGGCGACGGCGTTTCATGCCGTCCGGGTCAACGCCGCCTGGTCCAACCTGCGCAAGGTCGGCACGATCGGAAATCACACTTTCTATCGCTGACGCGGCTTACGTTCCTGCCATGTTCTGATACCATCGCGACATGCATAGCGTCGCCATCGCCGAATCCGATGCCGTAACCGCGCAAGATGTCGCGCGCGGGGTGTCGCGGTGGCTTTGGCGGGCGGGGATTGCGCCGTTGACCGAGGTGCCGTTGGGGAATGGGCGGCGGGCGGATGTCGTCGGGCTCGGGCCGGATGGGCGGATCACGCTGGTCGAGATCAAGGTGTCGCTGGCCGATCTGCGCGGCGACGGTAAGTGGCCGGAATATCTCGATTATTGCGATCGTTATTTTTGGGCGGTGCCCGACGGCTTCCCATTGGGCGACTTCGACGACGCATGGTTCCAGCCAGCGCGCGCGGGGCTGATCTGCGCGGATCGCTGGGACGCGGCCGAGATACGCCCGGCACAGTGGGTTGCGCTGAGCGGCACGCGGCGCAGGACGGAAACGCTACGGTTCGCCCGCCGCGCGGCACAGCGTGTCCTGCTGCTCGCCGACCCCGGCGCGAGTCTCTAACGCGGCGAGCGCTTCGCCAGTATCCGCTGCAGCGTGCGGCGGTGCATCTTCAGCCGGCGCGCGGTTTCCGACACGTTGCGGCTGCACAGTTCGTAGACGCGCTGGATATGCTCCCAGCGGACCCGGTCGGCCGACATCGGCTCGGCGGGCGCCTCGGGGCGGGTGCCGGGCAGCGCGGTCAGCGCGCGGACGATGTCCTCGGGATCGGCCGGCTTGGCGAGATAGTCGACCGCCCCCGCCTTGACCGCCGCGACCGCGGTGGCGAGGTTGCCGTAGCCCGTCAGCACGACGATCTTGATGTCGGGGCGCAGCGCGCGCAACTCGCCGACGAGGTCGAGCCCGTTGCCGTCGTCGAGTCGCATGTCGACCACCGCATGCCCCGGCTTCAGCGTCGCCGCGATCCGGCGTGCCTCGGCGACGCTGCCGGCGCCGCTGACGGCAAAGCCGCGGCGTTCGAGGGTCAGCTGCAGGCGCTGGCGGAACGGCTGGTCGTCGTCGACGAGCAGCAGCGGCAGAAGTGTCGCCTCGGCGACCGCGGGCGCATCGATCACAATCTGTTCCATGTCACTCCAACTCCTGAGCCTCGATATGGGTGCGCGACCAGTGGACGTCCACCCGCGCCCCCCCCTCGCGGCGGTTGCTGAAGCGCAGCCGGCCGCCGGTCCGTTCGAGCAGGGTCGTGGCGATGAAGATGCCGAGCCCGGTGCCGCCCGACCCCGACACCGACGGCCCGAGGAACGGCTCGCCGAGATGCGGCAGCATCGACTCGGCGAAGCCGCCGCCGTCGTCGGTGACGCTGACCTGGATCTCGCTGGCGGTCGTCGTCGCCGTCAGCGTCACCGCCGAGCCGGCGTGGCGGACGGCGTTGCTGACGAGGTTGGCGAGGCCGTGGATCAGCTCGGGCGTGCGGCGGATGACCGGCGCGCTGCCGCCGGTCGCGGCGATGCTGATCGGCACCCGGCCCGGCTGGAGCGGATAAGCGACCTCGTGCAGCAGCGCGTCGAGCGCCAGCCGCGGGAACGGGTCCTCGGCCTCGGCGCGGCGGGCGATGCCGACGAGGATCGCCCGGCTGCGCGCCGCCTCCTTCTCGAGCAGGCGGATGTCGTCGCCGAAGTCGGGATCGTTGCCGAGGCTGTCGGCGAGTTCGCGCGCGATCAGCGTGATCGTGCCGAGCGGCCCGCCGAGCTCGTGCGCGGCGGCGGCGGCGAGGCTGCCGAGCGCCGACATCTTGGCCTCGCGTTCGAGCGCGGTCTGGGTGGCGATCAGCGCGCGCGCCCGCTTGCGCGCCTCGGCCGAGACGAGCCAGGCATAGCCGGCGAGGAACACGCCGGCGAGCGCGACCGCGACGACGACGCCGAAGCGGTAGACGGTGGGCAGCGGCATCGGCGTTCCCGCCCACGGCAGCGGCAGCGCCCAGCGCCACAGGATGACGAGGATGACCGCCGCCATCGCCATGAGCACGGTCGTGCCGCGTGCCGACAGCAGCGTCGCCGAGATCGTCACCGGCACGATCAGCAGGATGACGAACGGGTTGGCGAGCCCCCCGGTCAGAAACAGCAGCACCCCCGCCTGGATCAGGTCGAAGGCGAACTGGAGCAGCGCCTCGCTGCCGCCGAGCCGGGCGTTGCGCGGATAGAGCGTCCACAAGCCGATGTTGAGCACGGCGGCGGCTGCGACGGCGAGCACCAGCGACGCCCAGGGCAGCGGGTAGCGGAGATAGAGGCCGACGACGATGAGGGTGACGAACTGGCCGCCGATGGCGATCCAGCGCAGCGCCACCAGCGTGCGGACACGGACGCCGGGGCGTTCGATCGCGGCCGAGACGAACGAGCGAGTGGCGTCCATCCCCGCTCCTATAGGGCGACGGCGGGCTCGTCGCCATGTGGCATATGTACGTGGCTAAAGGCTCGGCCCCTGCACCGGTGCCGCGCTCCGGGCCTTGGCGTCCTTGAGCAGCCGCGCCATCGCGCCGCCGCGCGCGTCCTGCAGGGCGTAGTCGCGCGCCGAATAGCCCTGGGCGTTGTCGTGGATGTCGGGGTTGGCGCCGGCGTCGAGCAGCATCTTCGCGGTGTCGGTGTCGCGCGCGTGGACCGCCTTGATTAGCGCCGTCTCGCCCGCATTGTTCTTGAGGTCGACTCGCGCGCCGACCGCGATCAGGACGCGGACGCCCTCGACATAGCCCGTCGACGCCGCCAGCAGCAGCGGCGTGTTGCCGTCGCGGTCGCGGATGTCGACATCCGCGTTCGCCTGCAGCAGGAAGCCGAGCCAAGGCGTGTCGCGGCGGCGGACGACGATATGCAGCGGCGCCTCGCCGGTGCCGCCGTCGCGGCTGTTGACCACGGTCCCCGGCTTGTCGAGCAGCGCGCGCGCCTTGGCGACGTCCTGGTCACGGACCGCCTTGAGGAAGGTATAGGAATCGGAGAATTGCGCCGAGGCTGGTACGGCCGCGAGCAGCGCCGCCGCGGCGATCGCGGCGATGACACCGGCACGAACGAACGCCATATGTCGGATCCTCGGGTGACTTCGGGGTCGACCTACACCTAATCGGAAGAACCGCCGATGAACAGTCGCCGCCTGGCCGTCGCGATCACCGCCCTCGTCCTCGTCGTGCTGATCGCGGCCGGGGCGGCGACCTGGTGGCTGCGGCAGGATGCGCCGCCGCCCGGCCCGCTCGCGGGCGCCGACCTCGGCGGCCAGTTCACCCTGGTCGACCAGGACGGGCGGACGGTGACCGAGCGCAGCTTCGCCGGCCGCTATCGGCTGATGTATTTCGGCTATACCTTCTGCCCCGACGTCTGCCCGGTCGATGTCCAGAAGATCGCACAGGGCGTGAAGGCGTTCGGCGCCGCCGATCCGGCGCGGGCGGCGAAGGTCGCTTCGGTGTTCGTCACCGTCGATCCGGCGCGGGACACGCCGGCGGTGCTCAAGACCTTCGTCCGCGCCTTCTCGCCGACGCTGGTCGGCCTGACCGGCAGCGCGGCGCAGGTCGACGCGGCGAAGCGGGCGTTCCGCGTCTACGCCCGCCGCGCCGGTCCGGCGAGGACCAAGGATTATCTCGTCGACCATAGCGCGGTGCTGTACCTGATGGACCCGGAGAACCGGCCGATCTCGTTCCTCAACCACGATGCGAGCCCAGCGGCGATCACCGCCGAGCTGGCGAAATACGTCCGATGAACGAGCAGCCGTTCTGGGAGACGGTGCCGCTGTCGGCGATGTCGCGGCCGCAATGGGAGAGCCTGTGCGACGGCTGCGGCAAATGCTGCGTCCACAAGCTCGAGGACGACGAGACGGGCGAGCTCGTGCCGACCAACGTCGCCTGCCGGCTGCTCGACGGGCATAGCGGGCGGTGCAGCGACTATCGCAACCGCAAGGCGCACGTGCCCGAGTGCGTCCGCCTGACGCCGGCCAAGCTCGACACGATCGACTGGCTGCCGTCGAGCTGCGCCTATCTGCGCATCCATCGCGGCCAGGGACTCGCCGACTGGCATCCGCTGGTCTCGGGCGACCCCGAGTCGGTCCACCGGGCCGGCATCTCGGTCCGCGGCTGGACGGTCAGCGAGGACGTCGCCGGCGACCTCGAGAACCATGTCATCGACGCGCCGCTGTGACGGCATCGGTCGTTCGCGCCAGCTTCGCCGGGCGCGAGGTCGCCGTCGCCATCGTCCGCAGC
>CAXUEV010000011.1:0-21364 GCA_964250105.1 uncultured Sphingomonadaceae bacterium | reverse complement strand
CGCCGCCGCCGATCTGCGCGCGCTGCTCGACGCCGGCCGGGTCGAGGCGTTCCTGAAAGGCGCGGTGGCGGCGCGCAAGACGATCCTGATCGCCGGCGGCACGTCGAGCGGCAAGACGACCTTCCTCAACGCGCTGCTCAAGCAGATCGCGCCCGACGAGCGGATCGTGACGATCGAGGACACGCCCGAAGTCTCGCTCGACCGGCCGAACGCGCTCGGCCTCGTCGCGGTGCGCGGCGACACCGGCGAGGCCGACGTCACCACCGAGCAGCTCGTCCAGGCGGCGCTGCGGATGCGCCCCGACCGGCTGCTGCTCGGCGAGATGCGCGGCGCCGAGGCGTTCAGCTTCCTGCGCGCGGTCAACACCGGCCATCCCGGCTCGATCTCGACGATCCACGCCGACAGCCCGGCGGGCGCGATCGAGCAGGTCGCGCTGCTCGCGCTGCAGGCGCGCGTCAACCTCGGCCGCGCCGAGATCATCGCCTACGCCCGCGCCGTCGTCGACGTCGTCATCCAACTCCGCCGCGACGCCGGCGGCAAGCGCATCGTCGCCGCGATCGACTTCGCGCCGGGACGGTTCGGGTAGGTCGCGCGCAGGTTGCCACACCGTCCGTCATCCCCGCAGGCGCGGGGATGACGGGGAGGCGCCGTCGTCGTCCCGTCGTCGTCCCGTCGTCGTCCCGTCGTCGCTTGGTCCCGTCGACATCCTCGATTTGGATGTTTCATGGTTGTCACGTCGACGCCGATGAGCGGGATTGCTTCGCATTTGCACGGCGGCTCGACCGGGCGGCGGGGGCGGCAGGGCCGGTGTCGGCGAAGACAGCAGGGGGACGACGATGCGCACCACCATCAGAACCGCGACGGCGATCGCCCTCGCCGCAGCCGGCGCCGGCCCGGCGTTCGCGGCGGATGCGCCGGCGGACGCGGCGGCGACGTCGGACGCGAACCAGCAGGACATCGTCGTCACCGCGACCAAGCGCGCCGAGCGGCTCGGGCTCGTCGCGCTGCCGATCAGCGCGGTCAGCGGCGAGCAGCTCGCCCGGGCCAACGCCAACAGCCTCGCCGACTATGTCACGCGCCTGCCCGGCGTCATCTTCAACGACTATCAGCCGGGCATCTCCGAGGTCGTCATCCGCGGCATCGCCGCGACGACCTACCACGAGCAGGGGCAGACGACGGTCGGCTATTATCTGAACGACATCGTCCTGGTCGAACCCGGCTTCCCGATCGGCATCCCCGACATCGACACGTTCGACCTCGACCGCGTCGAGGTGCTGCGCGGACCGCAGGGGACGCTGTTCGGCTCGTCGACGCTCGGCGGCCTCGTCAACTATGTCGCCCGGACCGCCGATCCGAGCACGATCGACGCCGCCGCGCAGGGGCTGGTCGGGTCGACCAAGAACGCCGGCGGCCAGCTCAACTATGCCGGCAAGGTCATGCTCAACGTGCCGATCATCGCCGACAAGCTCGCGGTGCGGGTCATGGCGCTGCAGCGCGTCGACGCCGGCTATCTCGACAATCCCGGCATCGGCGTCGACGGCAGCAATGACTTCCGCACGCGCGGGCTGCGCGGCTCGGTCGTGGCGACGCCGACCGACGGCACGAAGATCAGCTTCCTCAGCACCTATCAGGACACGCGGCTCGACGACCAGACGTACCTCGACCTCGACAATCCCTATGTCCGCAACACGCCGCGCGCCGAGCCGCAGTCGACCGACTTCTGGCTCAACAGCCTGCGGCTCGACCAGGATATCGGCTTCGCCAGCCTGACGCTGCTCGGCTCGGTCGACGAGAAGCACAATACGACGGTGTTCGCCTATCCGTACAACTATGTCACCGGGGTCACCACCGGCGCGGCGGCCGCCTACGACCGCGGCGACGCCAGCGCCAACATCAAGACGATCGAGGGCCGGCTCGCCTCGACCGGCACCGGGCCGTTCAAGTGGCTGGTCGGCGTCAGCTATCTCCGCGCGACCAAGAACAGCGTCGACCGCATCTACCAGCAGGGGGCGGCCGACTATATCGACGCGAACCCCGATGATTTCGGCGGCTTTCCGGGATCGGTGCTGGCGCCGGGCGATGCGATCTACGGCTATACGTCGGACACGCGCAACGACGACTTCGGCGTCTTCGGCGAGCTGTCGTACAAGCCGATCGAGCAGGTCGAGCTGACCGTCGGCGGGCGCTATTACGACACCAAGAACCGCGCGACGATCACCAACGCCGCCGGCTCGCTCGGCGCGGGCGCCTTCTCGCCGACCGACACCAGCTTCGGCACGACGCAGAAGGAGGACGGCTTCACGCCCAAGGCGACGCTCGCCTATCGCCCGTCGGGCCGGTTCATGGCGTATGCGACCTATTCGAAGGGCTTCCGCGTCGGCGGGCCGAACCCCAACGCCGCGATCCTGCCAGGCATTCCCGCCAGCTACGACAGCGACACGGTCGACAATTACGAGATCGGCATCAAGGCGTCGGCGTTCGAGCAGCGGCTGTTCATCGACATCACCGGCTTCCACATCGACTGGAACGACATCCAGGCGCGGCTGTTCACCGACGCGCCGTATTTCTACTCTTACGTCACCAACGCCGGCGGCGCGCGCATCAACGGCGTCGAGTTCTCCGGCACGGCGAAGATCACGCAGCAGCTCGGCTTCAGCGCGAACGTCACGTGGAACGACGCCGAGCTGTCGAAATTCCTGCCCGACACGTTCGCCGCCGGCGGCGGCTATGCCAAGGGCTCGACGCTGCCGGGGTCGTCGCGCTGGTCGATCGCGAACAACCTGACGCTCGACCTCGCCGACGTCCGCGGCGCGCCCTATTTCGAGATCGCGCACCGCTACCTGTCGTCGGCGCCGGTCGCGTTCGGCAACGACGCCACGCGCGGCAACTTCAACCTGTTCGACCTGCGCGCGTCGGTCAGCGTCGGCCCCAACCTCCGCCTGCTCGGCTTCGTCAACAACGTGTTCGACAAGTTCGGCGTGCTCAACGCGCCGTTCACGTCGCAGGCGGTGCCGGCGGGATCGATCGTCCGTCCGCGCACGTTCGGCCTGAGGGTCGACTGGACCCTGTAAGCCGGGGTCGCACATGACGCTCAGCCAGCGGATCGTCGTCGCCCTCGTCGCCGGGCTGGCGTGCGGCGCGGCGATCGCGAGCACGTCGCTGGCGGGCGTCCTGCCGACGGTCGAGACGATCGGCGCGGCGTGGCTCGGCGGCCTGCGGATGACGATCGTGCCGCTGGTGTTCGCGCTGCTGGTGACCGGCGTCGCCTCGGCGGCCGACGCGGCGAAGGCGGGCGGCGTCGCCGGCCGGGCGCTGCTGTACTTCGCGATCGGGCTGTTCGCCTCGGCGCTGTTCAGCGGGGTGCTGACGACGCTGCTCCTCGACCTCTGGCCGCTGCCGGCGCATGCCATCGGCGCGACCGCCGGCAGCGCGCCGGTCGCCGCCGCATCGGCGATATCGGCCGGCTGGCTGCTCAGCTTCATCCCGACGAACCCGCTCAAGTCCGCCGCCGACGGCGAGATGGTGCCGATCGTCGTCTTCGCGCTGCTGTTCGGCTTCGCCGTCACCCGCATCGCCGACGCGCGCCGCGGCGCGCTCGTCGGCTTCTTCCAGGCGCTCGTCGATACGCTGCTGGTGATCGTCCACTGGGTGTTGTGGCTCGCGCCGGCCGGCGTCTTCGCGCTGGCGGTAATGGCGGGGGCGCGGGCGGGGCTCGCGGCGGCGGGGACGCTCGTCCAGTATGTCGCCGTCATCGTCGCGGTGTGCGTGGCGGTGACGCTGCTCGTCTATCCGGTCGTGGCGGTGGCCGGCCGGATCGGCGTCCGCCGCTTCGCCCGCGTCGCCCTGCCGGCACAGGCGATCGCGCTCAGCACCCAGTCGTCGATCGCCTCGCTGCCGGCGATGATCGAGGCGGTCAGCACGGGACTGGCGGTGCCCGAGCCGGTGCGCAACATGGTCCTGCCGATGGCGGTGTCGCTGTTCCGCGTCACCAGCGCGGCGGCGAACATGGCGGTCGCGCTGTGCGTCGCCGCGCTCTACGGCATCGACATCGGCCCGAGCCAGTTCGCCGTCGGCGTGGTCGTCGCCACCGTCGTCAGCCTCGCCGCGGTCGGGCTGCCGAGCCAGGTCTCGTTCTTCACCGCGATCGGGCCGGTGTGCCTGGCGATGGGCGTGCCAGTCGACGTGCTGCCGCTGCTCCTCGCGGTCGAGACGATCCCCGACATCTTCCGCACGATCGGCAACGTCACCGCCGACATCGCCGTGACGCACATCGTCGGCGTCCGCACGCCGGGCGGCGAGGCCGCCCCGGAACGCCACGGCCCTCAACCAACGGCATAGCCGTAAGTTTAGGTGCGCCTTCGCGGCGACGATGGCAGGTTGTTGAAAATAAGCCAGAATCGGACGTGCCGCACGGCGGTCGGAGCGATCGGGCAGGGGAGGGAGGTGCGCGACACGGAACGTCAAAGGGGGAAGCATGCGCCGTTCATCATACCGAGCCAGATTGTTCGCCTCGTCGGCGGTCGCGACACTCGCCTTGTCCAGCCCGGCGACCGCGCAGGAGCAGCCGGCCGGCACGCTCGAGGACATCGTCGTCACCGCGCAGAAGGTCGATACGCGGCTGCAGAAGACGCCGATCTCGATCACCGCGCTGACCGAGGACGCGCTGCAGAAGGCGAACATCCGCACCGTGCTCGACCTCGACAAGCAGGTGCCGGGGCTGACGGTGACCGACGCCGGGCCGTTCCCGCTCAACATCACGATCCGCGGGGTCGGCTTCGACGGCCTGCAGAACAACAGCGCCCAGCCCGGCGTCGCCTTCGTCCAGAACGGCGTCTATGTCGCCAGCCCGATCAGCCTGACGGCGACCTTCCTCGACCTCGGCCAGGTCGAGGTGCTGCGCGGACCGCAGGGAACGGTCAACGGGCAGAACGCCGACGGCGGCGCGATCAACATCACCACCGGCGCGCCCGTGCTCGGCGAGTTCCGCGCCAACGGCGAGGTGAGCTACGGCAGCTACGACTATGTCCGCCTGCGCGCCGTGGCGAACGTGCCCGTCGGCGAGACGCTGGCGATCCGGGGCGCGTTCCAGCACGAAGGCCATGGCGGCTGGTTCAAGGCGCCCAACCAGCCCGCGGTCCGGCGGGTCGGCGACCAGGACAGCTGGTCGGGCCGGGTCAACGCGCTGTGGGCGCCGACCGAGCGGCTGTCGTTCGGCGTATGGGCGGAATTCTTCGACAACAACACCGCCGGCCTCGGCATCAAGAACATCTTCGACACGATCCCCGGCGAGCGGACGACGAGCAACGACTATCCCAACCCGCAGACGGTCCGCAGCCGGATCGTCGCCGGCACGATCCGCTACGACCTCGACTTCGCCGAACTGAAGTCGATCACGAGCTACCAGAAGGTCTTCACCAACGCGATCAACTCTGGCGATTCGGTCGACCGCGTCCAGGCGCTCGCGCTCTACGGCTACAAGGACGAGGAGCCAATCTATCTGCGGCAGAACCGTTCGATCACGCAGGAGATCAACCTCGCCCATAGCGGCGGCAAGCTCGACTGGATCGTCGGCGGCTTCTTCCTCAACACCAAGGGCGGCGAGAAATATTACGAGACGCAGCAGAATTCGGCGGTGCGCATCGATTATACGCCGGTGTTCGATCCGACGCCCGCCGAGATCCCCGGCCTGTTCGCCCAGGGCCTCGCCTTCGTCAGCGAATCGCAGTCGCGGCGGACGTCGGTCGCCGGCTACGGCCAGGCGACGTATCACTTCTCCGACGCGTTGCGCGTCACCGGCGGCGCGCGGTTCAGCTGGGACAAATATTCGGCCGACACCGAGGCGTTCTATAATCCGCCGCTGCACCTCGTCAGCAAGTTCAAGAAACTCACCGGCAAGGCGTCGGTCGAGTACGACCTGACGCGGACGTCGACGGCGTACGCCAGCTTCTCGACGGGCGTGAAGCCCGGCGGCACCAACCTCAACACCCAGTCGACGGTCGTGCCCAAGTCGTTCCAGCACGAATTCCTCCGCGCCTATGAGGTCGGCAGCAAGAACGAGCTGTTCGGGCGGAAGCTGCGGCTCAACCTGTCGGCCTTCTACAACGACTATCGCAATCTGCAGGCGCCGTCGGAGGACCCGCTGCCGTATCAGGGCGGGGTGACGAACGTGCCCAAGAGCCATGTCTACGGCATCGAGGGCGAGCTTTCGATCATCCTGCCGGCGGGGTTCCGGATCGACGCCAACGCGACGGCGATGCGCAGCAAGGTCGACAGTTCGTTCCTGGCGATCGACCCCTACACGGCGCAGCTCGTCAACCGCGACACCGGCGGACCGTTCGTCGGCAACAACCTCGCCGAGCGGGCCAAGCTGTTCGTCGACCTGCGCGGCAACCAGCTCGGCCGCGTGCCGCACTTCTCCGCCGCCGCCAGCCTGTCGAAAGCGAGCACGATCGGCGACGTCGGCACGCTCGACCTGTTCGTCCAGGCGAATTACCGGTCGTCGTACGAGTTCCGCATCTTCAACAATCCGATCACCGACCGGGTGCCGAACCAGTTCCTGCTCAACTTCAACGCGCGTTTCCAGCCGACGAACCAGGCCTGGTATGTCGAGGCGCAGGTGACGAACGTCACCGCCAGCACCGACATCGCCAGCCGCTATGCCGAGAATTTCGGCGTCGGCGGGGTGTTCGACTCGCTGGTGCCGCCGCGCCAGTTCATCGGCCGCGTCGGTTTCAACTTCTAGCCGTGGGCCAGGACAACAAGCCCTTCACCCTGCCGGCCCGGCCGGAGCCGGTGACGCTTCGGCCCGAGGAGACCGCGGTCATCGTCATCGACATGCAGAACGGCTATGCGTCGGCCGGAGGCTATGTCGATCTCGCCGGCTTCGACATCGCGGGCGCGGCGTCGGTCATCGGCCGCATCGGCGAGACGCTGGCGGCGGCGCGGTCGGCCGGACTGCAGATCGTCTATCTGCAGAACGGCTGGGATCCCGACTATCGCGAGGCCGGGACCGAGGACTCGCCCAACTGGCACAAGTCGAACGCGCTGAAGACGATGCGGTCGCGGCCCGAGCTCCGGGGCAAGCTGCTGGCGCGCGGCGGGTGGGACTATGCGCTGGTCGACGCGCTCGCGCCGCAGCCCGGCGACCTCTGCGTCGCCAAGACCCGCTATTCGGCGTTCTTCAACTCGCAGCTCGACAGTATCCTGCGCGCGCGCCGCATCCGCAACCTCGTCTTCGTCGGCATCGCCACGAACGTCTGCGTTGAATCAACGCTGCGCGACGGCTTCCACCTCGAGTATTTCGGCGTGATGCTCGAGGACGCGACGTATCAACTTGGGCCGCCCTATTTGCAGCAGGCGTCGGTCTACAACGTCGAGACCTTCTTCGGCTGGGTGGCGACCGTCGCCGACTTCGTCGACGCGGTCGCGCGATGACGCCGCCAGGAGCCCGCCGATGCCGATGACCCCGATCAACCCGCCCGGCTTCGCCAAGCCGATCGCGCCCTATTCGGCCGGCGCGAGCGCCGACGGCGTCGTCTATGTCTCGGGCACGCTGGCGCTCGATCCCGACGGTTCGGTCGCCCATGTCGGCGACGCCGCGGGCCAGACCCGGCACGTCCTCGAGACGATCCGCAAGACGATCGCGGCCGCGGGCGGGACGATGGCGGATGTCGCGTTCAACCATGTCTTCCTGACCGACTGGGCGGATTACGCCGCGATCAACGCCGTCTATGCCGAGTATTTTCCCGATGCGAAGCCGGCGCGCTACTGCATCCAGTGCACGCTGGTGAAGCCCGACCTGCTGGTCGAGATCGCCAGCGTCGCGCATCTCGCCGCGCGCTGACATGCGCGGCGAGGAGAGGATGATCGACGGCCTCTCCGTCCGCCGGATCGGCCCGCGCGATGCGCCGGCGATCCTGTTCTCGGCCGGGCTCGGCGGCAGCGGCGCCTATTGGACGCCGCAGATCGACGCCTTCGCGGCCGATCACGCCGTCGTCCTGTACGACCATCGCGGCACCGGCGACAGCGTGCGGCCCGACCTGCCCGCCGGCTACGCGGTGCAGGATCTGGCCGACGACATGGCGGCGGTGCTCGACGGCCTCGACCTTCCCGCCGCGCATGTCGTCGGCCATGCCGCGGGCGCCGTCGCCGGGCTTGACCTCGCCCGCCGCGCGCCCGGGCGGATGGCGAGCCTGACGATGGTCAACGGCTGGGCGTCGCCCGATCCGTATTTCCTGCGCTGCCTCGAAATCCGCCGCGACATACTGACGGCGCAGGGGGTTGCGGCCTATCTCAAGGCGCAGCCGCTGTTCCTCTATCCGCCGGCGTGGATCAGCGCGCGTCTGGCGCGCCTCGACGCCGAGCACGCCGCGATCGCGGCGACCTTCCAGTCGCCCGCGACGCTGTTCGCGCGCATGCGCGCGCTCGAAGCCTATGACGCCGGCGACGCGCTGGCGCAGGTCGCGACGCGGGCGCTGATCGTCGCCGCGGCGGACGACATGCTGGTTCCCTGCGCGGCGTCGCGGGTGCTCGCCGGGGCGATGCCGAACGCGTGGCTGACAACGCTGGCGCGCGGCGGCCACGCGGTCAACGTCACCGAGCCCGACGCCTTCAACAAGATCCTCCGCTCCTTCCTGCACGACCAGGAACACGCGGCCAAAGCATAGGGACGATCGTCATGGAAATCGGAGTGTTCCTGCCCATCGGCAACAACGGCTGGCTGATCTCGGAAAACGCGCCGCAATATATGCCGAGCTTCGACCTCAACCGGGACATCGTGCAGAAGGCCGAGCGTTACGGGTTCGACTTCGCGCTGACCATGATCAAGCTGCGCGGCTTCGGCGGCAAGACCGAGTTCTGGGACCATAACCTCGAGAGCTTCACGCTGATGGCGGGGCTCGCGGCGGTGACCGACCGGATCAAGCTCTATGCCACCGCGGCGACGCTGACCCTGCCGCCGGCGATCGTCGCGCGCATGGCGGTGACGATCGATTCGATCAGCCACGGCCGCTTCGGCATCAACCTGGTGACGGGATGGCAGAAGGCGGAATACGACCAGATGGGGCTGTGGCCGGGTGACGCGCACTTCGTCAAGCGCTACGACATGCTGTCCGAATATGCGCAGATCCTGCGCGAGCTGTGGACGACGGGCCGTTCCGACCTGAAGGGCGATTATTTCGCGATGACCGACTGCCGGGTGAGCCCGCGGCCCTCGACCGACATCACGATCATCTGCGCCGGCTCGTCCGACGAGGGGCTGGCGTTCACCGCGCAGCATGCCGACCACGCCTTCTGCTTCGGCAAGGGGGTCAACACGCCGACCGCCTTCGAGCCGGTCAACGCCCGGCTCGCGGCGGCGGCGGCGAAGACCGGGCGCGCGGTCGACACGTTCGTCCTGATGATGATCATCGCCGACGAGACCGACGCCGCGGCCGAGGCCAAGTGGCAGAGCTACCGCGACGGTGCCGACCAGGAGGCGCTGGCGTGGCTGACCGACCAGACCGCGGCCAACAACGTGTCGGCGACGACCAACACGCGCCAGATGAGCGAGGCGACATCGGCGGTGAACATCAACATGGGCACGCTCGTCGGCTCGTACGCGAAGGTCGCGCGCATGCTCGACGAGGTCGCCGCGGTGCCGGGCACCGGCGGCGTGCTGCTGACCTTCGACGATTTCGTCGCCGGCGTCGAGAATTTCGGCACGCGGATCCAGCCGCTGATGGAAAGCCGGCGCGACGTCGTCGCGGCCTGCGCGGCGTGACGACCGGCGGCGGCGCCAGCGATCTCGGCAACGCCGACCTGATGCCGACGGCGGCGGCCGAGCGCACGTGGCGCTGGTATCATTTCGCCGCGCTGTGGATCGGCATGGTCATCTCGATCCCCGCCTATATGCTGGCGGCGGGGCTGATCGACCAGGGGATGACGCCGCTGCAGGCGATCCTGACGATCCTGCTCGGCAACATGATCGTGCTCGTGCCGATGCTGCTGATCGGCCATGCCGGGGCGCGCCACGGCATCCCCTATGCGGTGCTGCTGCGCTGCGCCTTCGGCACGATCGGCGCGCGGGTGCCGGCGCTGGCGCGCGCGCTGGTGGCGTGCGGCTGGTACGGCATCCAGACGTGGGTCGGCGGCACGACGCTGCTCGCGCTGGTCGTCGTGCTGACCGGCTGGCGCAGCGATGGGGTCAAGCTGCCGCTGATCGGGATCGACCTCGCGCATCTCCTGGCGTTCGCCGCCTTCTGGCTGATCCAGCTCGCGTTCGTGTCGAAGGGGCTCGAGACGGTGCGCAAGCTCGAGACGTGGACCGCGCCGGTCAAGATCGCGATCTGCATCGGCCTGTTCGCCTGGGCGATGCAGCATCTCGGCGGCCTGTCGCCGCTGTTCGCGGCGGCGCCGGGCAAAGACGTCGTCTTCGCGACGATCTTCTGGCCGGGCCTGACGGCGATGGTCGGCTATTGGGCGACGCTGGCGCTCAACATCCCCGACTTCACGCGCTTCGCCCGCAGCCAGCGCGACCAGCTCGTCGGCCAGTCGATCGGCCTGCCCGCGCCGATGGCGCTGCTCGCGGTGGTCGCGGTGGCGGCGACCGCGGCGACGCGGATCGTCTTCGGCCGGGCGATCTGGGACCCGGTCGAGCTGGCGGTCAACCTGCCGAGCGCGGGCGTGCTGCTCGGCCTGCTCGTCATCTCGATCGACACCGTGTCGTGCAACATCGCCGCCAACCTCGTCGGGCCGGCGTACGACTTCGCCGCGCTGTCGCCGCGGCGGATCGACTATCGGCGCGGCGCGCTGATCACCGCCGGGCTGGCGGCGGCGATCATGCCGTGGAAGCTGATCGAGAGCAGCGGCGGCTATATCTTCACCTGGCTGGTCGGCTATTCGGCGCTGCTCGGCCCGATCGCCGGCATCCTCATCACCGATTACTGGCTGCTCCGGCGGACGCGGATCGCGGTCGACGACCTCTACCGCCACGACGGCCGCTACAGCTATCGCGGCGGGTGGAATCCCGCCGCCGTGGCGGCGACGATCATCGGCATCGCGCCCAACCTGCCCGGCTTCCTCGCCACCGCCCTGCCTGCGCGCTTCGGCGGCATGCCCGTGTTCCTCGTCGCGGCCTACCCTTACGCCTGGTTCGTCGGCGCCGGCGTCGCCTCGCTCGTCTATTATGGCGCGATGCGCTCCGGGGTACGCGCGCCGGCGGCGATCCCGGACCATGGCGGGTGAACAATGAGGAGATAGACCGGTTCTGGACCGACCCGGACGGCGACGGCCGCACCATGCTGCAACTCGTCGCCGTCGCCGCCAACGACGGCATCTGGGGCTGGGACGTGCCGACCGGGCGCTCCTTCTATTCGCCGCGCTGGTGGGAGCTGGTCGGCGAGCAGCCGAGCGCGACCGAGCCCGATATCGGCGTGTTCTACGCCTTCCTCCACCCCGACGACCGCGCCCGCGTGCTGCACGCGCTGCAGACGTTCATCGCCGGCGGCGAGCAGGACTATCGCGTCGAGTTCCGGCTGCGCCACCGCGACGGCGGCTGGCGCTGGATCCTGTCGCGCGGGGCGGCGGTGCGCGACGCCGACGGCCGCGCCATCCGGCTGGCGGGCACGCATACCGACATCAACGACCGCGTCGGCGCCGCCGACCGGCTCGAGCGGATCGTCGCCGAGCGCACCGCCGACCTCGTGGCGATGCGCGACCGGGCGGAGGTCAGCGCCGCCGCCACCGCCAAGATGCTGTCCGCGACCAGCCACGATATCCGCCAGCCGCTGCAGGCGATGGCGCTGCTGCTCGGCAGCTTGCAGGGCGAGACGTTGAGCGATCCCGGCGCCAAGGCGCTGGCGGCGGCGCGGCGCGCGCTGATCGCCAGCATGGAACTGCTCGAGGACCTGCTCGAATACAGCCGGCTCGACGCCGGCGCGCTCCGGCCGGCGCTCGGCGCGATCGACCTGCACGACCTGCTGACGACGGTGACCGAAGGCTATGCCGTCGATGCGCGGCGGCGCGGCATCCGCATCGTCGTCCGGCCGACGCCGCTGCTCGCCTGGTCGGACGCCCAGCTGCTGGGGCGGATCATCCGCAACCTCGTCTCCAACAGCCTGAAGTTCACCTCGAGCGGCGCGATCCTCGTCGCCGCCCGCCCGCGCGGCGAGCATGTCCGCATCCAGGTGTGGGACACCGGCTGCGGCGTCGCGCCGGAGATCCAGCGGCAGATCTTCTGGGAGTTCGTCCAGTCGACGCCGTCGGCGCAGGTCGACGGCAAGTCGCCCGGCCTCGGCCTCGGCCTCGCGATCGTCGAGCGGCTCAGCCGGCTGCTCGGGCATCCGCTCGGCATGCGGTCCGAGCCCGGCCGGGGATCGGTCTTCTGGATCGACGTGCCCCGCCACCGGACGGCGGCGCTGCGCGGCGACGCGCTGCCCGGCCCCGATCTGCCGCGGCTGCCGCAGCCGTGCCGGGTGGCGCTGATCGAGAACGATCCCGACGTCTGCGACGCGCTGGTGGGCCTGCTGCGCGCCTGGGGCGGACAGGTCGTCTGGGCGCGATCGGCGGCGGCGCTGATGTCGCGGATCGCGCACCAACCGCCCGACATCCTGATCGCCGACTGGCATATCGACGGCGACATCGACGGCTTCGCGGCGTTCGACCAGCTCGAACGGCGGTTCGAGCGGCCGATGCCGGGCATCGTCCTGACCGGCAGCTATGACTTCGACGCGATCAGGCAGGCCAATCCGGCGCTGCGCAAGGTCATCCACAAGCCGGTCCTGCCCGATATCCTGTACGCCGTCGTCAACGCCGAACTGATGCGGACCGGCTTTTCCGCGATCCGCTGACGACGGGTTCAGTGGCGCGGCTTGAGCTTCGCCGACTGGACCTTGCGCAGCAGCTGGACGCGGTTGGTGACCTCGTAGGCGCGCATCACCGCCGCGAGATGGGTCTTCACCGTGCCCTCGCCCATGCAGAGCCGATAGGCGATCTGCTTGTTGGCATGGCCTTCGAGCGCGAGGTCGAACACCTCGGACTGGCGGCGGGTCAGGTGCGGCGGCGGCGCGCTGCGTTCGGCATGGCCGATCCGCGCACCCTGGCCGGCGACGATGTCGGCGGGCACGAAGATGCCGCCGGCGAGCACCAGCGCGATCGCGTCGAACAGGACCGGCATGTCCGACGCCTTGGTGACATAGCCGGAGGCGCCGGCGCCCAGGCACCGGATCATGTCGTCCGGATCGGTCGAGGCCGACAGGACGAGCATCGGCGCATCGCCGAGCTGCTGGCGCACGCGGCGCAACCCGTCGAGCAGCACCAGCCCCGGCATGTGCAGGTCGAGGATCAATATGTCTGGGCGGCGGTGATCGAGCGCCGCCATCAGGGCGTCGAAGTCGTGCGCCTCGACGACCTGCGCCACCCGGTCGTCGCTTTCGAGCGACAGGCGCAGCCCGGCGCGGAATATGCCATGGTCGTCGGCGATCAGAATCCGCAGCCCGCCACGGGCGCAGCTATTCAGGACATCCGGCCGATCCAGTAGAGTTTCCAACGGAAAACACCCCCGACGTGCTTAACCGCCCGACGGCGGTTTGCAAGTCCGATAGACCGGAGGGTCAGCCGATCGCGGTGTTCCCCAAGGCGGCGAGGCTCACGGCGAGTTCGTCGTTGCGGAACGGTTTCGTCAGCCGCGCCAGATCGGGAGCGACGCCTTCGCTTCGGCGTAGCCGGAGACCAACAGGATCTGCAGATCGGGCAGTTCGAAGCGGATCGTCCGGGCGAGATCGGTGCCGGTCATTCCCGGCATGAGATGGTCGGTGACCAGCACATCCGGGACCAGCCCGCTCCTGACCATCTGCAGCGCCTGCTCCGCGGACGCCGCCTCGGCGACCTCGTAGCCGAGCTCGCCGAGCATGTCCGCCGTGCTCATGCGGACGAGGTCCTCGTCGTCGACCAGGAGCGCGACGCCCGCCGCGACGACGTCGGGCGTCCGCTCGGGCACGCGGCCGGGAGACTCGGCGGACTTCGCGCTGACCGGCAGCCACATGACGATGTTGGTGCCGACCCCGCGCCGGCTCTGGATCGTCAGCCCGCCGCCGAGCTGCGACGCCAGCCCGTGCGCCGATGAGAGCCCCAGGCCGGTCCCCCGGCCGACGCCCTTGGTCGAGAAGAACGGCTCGACGGCGCGCGCCAGCGTCGCCTGGTCCATGCCGACGCCGGTGTCGGCGACCGAGAGCTGGACATAGCGCCCCGCCCTGAGATTGGCCGGGTGTCCCGGGCCGACCTCCTCCGCGCCGACGCTGAGGCGCAGCGTCCCGCCGTCGGGCATCGCATCGCGCGCGTTCACCGCGAGATTGAGCAGCGCCATCTCGAGCTGGTTGGCGTCCGCCAGCGCGGCGGGCAGGTCGCCGCTCGCGTCGACCACGACCCTGATCTGCGGCCCGGTGGTGCTGCCGATGAGGTCCGCCATGCCGTGGACGAGGCCGACGACGTCGACCGCAACCGCCTGCAGCGGCTGGCGCCGGGCGAACGACAGCAGCCGCTGGACCAGCGTCTTGGCACGGTCGGCGGACTGGATCGCGCCGTCGATCAGACGCTGTTCGCGCTCGCCGCCGACGCCCTTGCGCTGGAGCATGTCGAGCGAACCCACAATCGGGGTCAGGAGATTGTTGAAGTCGTGCGCCACGCCGCCCATCAGCTGGCCCATCGCCTCCATCTTCTGCGCCTGCCGGAGCGCTTCCTGCGCCGCCTCGAGTTCGGCCTCGCGGGCACGGTCTGCGGTCACGTCGCGGCCGCTGGCGTAGATCAGGTCCCCCTCGGGGGCCGCCACCCAGGATATCCAGCGGTACGATCCGTCCTTGTGCCGGTGGCGGCTGACGAAGACGGGCAGCGGCCTGCGGCCGGCCGCCCTGCAGGCGCTTTCGGTCAGCTCGCGGTCGTCGGGGTGCACGAGCTCGAGGTACGAACGCCCGGCAAGCTCGCCCGCCTGCCAGCCGAGGACGGTCGTCCACGCCGGATTGACCGAGCGGACCACGCCGTCGACGCCGAGGACGATCAGCAGGTCACGCGCGTTGTTCCAGGTCCGGTCGCGCTCGGCGGTGCGCTCGGCGACCCTCGCCTCGAGGGTGGCGTTCAGCTCGCGCAACTGCTCCTCGATGCGCTTGCGTGCGGTGATGTCGATGGCGGTGCCGATCACCCGGATGCACAGGCCGGCGTCGTCGAACTGGCCGCGCCCCTTCGCCGCGACCCAGCGGACCACGCCGTCGTCCTTGCCGACCGCACGATATTCGACGTCGTAGAGCGCGCGCCGTTCGGGGTCGGTCGCGGCGGCGAACGCCGCGGTGGTCTGCGCCGCATCGTCGGGGTGCAAGCCGGCGTAATAATCCGCCATCGAGATCGGCACGTCGGCCGCGATGCCGAACATCGCCTTGACCCGCGGCGGCCAGAACAGCGTGTCGGTGGTCACGTCGAGGTCCCACAACCCGATCTCGGCGGCATCGGTGGCGAGGCGAAGCTGTTCCTCGCTCTCGCGCAACGCCTGCTCGGCGCGCTTCTGCTCGCTGACGTCCTGGAGCAGGGCGTAGAAGCCCTGGACGATGCCGTCCGCCAGTCTCGGGATATAGTCGACGCGGATGTCGCGCGTGTTCCCGCCGGGATAGGCCATCCGCTGTTCGAAGCTGACCGTCTCGCCGCCGAGCGCCCGCTCGATCCACGGCGCGGCGGCCGCATACGCCGCGTCGCCGACCACGTCGCGGACGAGCATGCCCTGCATCGTCCGTCAGACATCCGGAAACCACTGCTCGTAGGTCCGGTTGATGAACCGGTAGCGGCGATCCTTGTCGATGTACGACACGAGCACCGGCAGCGTGTCGGCGAGAAGCTGGAGCTCGCGCTGGCTCTCGCTGAGCGCGGCTTCCGACACCTTGGCGGCGGTGACGTCGCGCGAAACCGACAGCAGCTTCTCCGGCGTGCCGTCGGCGCGGCAGATCGGCGTCACGATCACGTCCCACCAGCGCGGCGTGCCCTTCATCGTCGTGGCGAAGCCCTGGAAGCGCCCGTGCCGCCGCCCCTGGCTTCCTCGACCGCCGCCACGGCCATGGCATGACCGTCGCCCTGCCAGAAGTCGGGCCAGTGCGCCCCCTGGATGGCGCTGAAGTCCTCGACCTCCATCACGCACATGCCGCCTTCGCTCATGAACTCGAGCCGGGCGTCGCGATCGAGCACCTTGATGCAGTCGGCGGAGCTCGCGAGGATGCGACGGTTCAGCTCCTCGCTGGCGCGAAGCCGCGCCTCGACGGCACGGCGGTGCGTCTCGTCGCGGGCGATCTTGATGAAGCCGCTGACCTCCCCCGCCGCCCCGTGCAGCGGGCGCACCGAGCCGTTGGCGAACAGGCGCGAGCCGTCGCGACGCACGTGCCAGCGCTCGTCGTTCGCGCAGCCGCTTTGCCGTGCCGTCTGCAATTCCTGCGCGGGTACCCCTGCGGCGCGATCCTCGGGCGTGAACAACAGGTCGCCGGGTCGTCCGACGATGTCGGCTGCCGGCCAGCCGAACAGGGCCTCCGCGCCCGGCGTCCAGTCGACCACCACGCCGTCAGGGTCGGTGACGAAGATCGCGTGGTCCTTGACGCCCTCGACGATGCGGCGCGTGCGCTCCTCGCTGACGCGAAGGGCCGCCTCCGAGGCACGCAGCCGCTCGATCGCCGCCTGCTGGTCGCGCGCGAGCTGGTCGCGCGCTTCGGCCTCGCCGCGCAATCGCACCGCCTCGGTCACGTCCTCGACGCAGTGGAGGATGAAGGCGACCTCGCCGTCCTTGCCGAATATCGGCGAGTTGATCGGCGTCCACCAGCGTTCGACGAAGCGTCCGTCGGGCTCGCGCACGGCGTAGCGCTGGACCTGCATCAAGTCGGTGCTGCGCGTGGCCAGAACCCGCCGCAGCGAGGCCGAGAGGTTCCGGACGCCGTCGGCCCGAGCATCGTCCGGGTCGTCGGGGAAGACGTCGAACAGCTTGCGTCCGATCTGACCTTCGCGGGTCGTATTCGTGACGCGGAGCCGGGCGTCGCTGACCGCGACGATGGTCCACTGCGGCGGCGCCACGACGAGATACGGCGTCGGCGCGGCGTCGAACAGCGCGCGGAACGATACCTCTTCACCGCCAGAGATCATGTGCTCGACCATTCGTCAGGACCTGTGGACATGTCGGGTGATACATCGCCAAGCGACTGCGGCCTATCGATTCTGGCCGCCGCACGGGCTGTCCGAGTGCCGCCAGCGCGCAGCGACGGCTTCGCCTGGGTGCGCCATGTGCGTGCGGCGCCTCGATCCGCAGACTCATGTTTCTCGGAGTTGGTGGCACTTCTTTGATCGTCCGAAGCGATCAATGACGTTGTTTTTCGGAATTGGCACAGACGATCTGCAGGAGGTAACCTAAAACATCCAAACTAGCATGCCTGCATCCAGTCCACGGCGTGCCGGCAGTCAAGTAGTGCACAGAGAAAAGACGTGGCGTTCGGCTGAGCGCGATGATCTGTTCCGATGGGGAGGTTGACGATGAGAACGAGTTCGTTCGTACGGATGTGTTCCGTGTTGCTTGCCGGCGTCGCGATGCCCGTGATCGCGCAGACGCCGGCTACGCCGCCGCCGGCAGTCGCCGAGCCCGACACGTCGCTGGGCGAGATCGTCGTGACCGCCGAACGCCGCAAGAGCTCGGTCCAGGATACGCCGATCTCGATCACGGCGTTCGACGGCGCCGCCCTCGCCGAACAGGGCGTGGTGACGGTCGAGAATCTCTCGGAGATCACGCCGGCGCTGCAGATCTATTCCGAGCAGATCAACAACGAGGAATTCATCATCCGCGGCGTCGGCCGCTCGAACGAGGACCTCACCTCCGATTCCGGCGTCGCGGTCAATTTGAACGACGTCTATCTGGCGCAGTCGAGCGAGGCGGACGCCGCGCTGTTCGACATCGAGCGCGTCGAGGTGCTGCGCGGGCCGCAGGGCACGCTGTACGGCAAGAACGCGGTCGGCGGCGTCATCAACATCATCACGCGCAAGCCGACCGACCAGCTCAACGGCTATGTCTCGACCGAGATCGGCGGGCTGGGCCGACGGCAGTTCGAGGCGGCGGCCGGCGGCCCCGTCATCGACGACGTGCTGTCGGCGCGACTGGCGGGCTATTCGCTGCACACCGACGGCGCCTACCGCAACCTGACCACCGGACGCCGCGCCAACGGCGTCGACACACAGGCGGTGCGCGGCTCGCTGCGGCTGACCCCCGGCAACGGCTGGGAAGTCAACCTGATCGGCGATTACTCGAACCTGCGGCAGCGCGGCGTGCTGAAGAGCGTGATCGTCGACACTCCCGGCACGCCGCTGATCCTCAAGGATTTCTTCCAGGCGCCCTATCCGACGCAGGAAAGCCGGATCCGCAGCGGTCGCAGCGAGGTCGAGGGCGAGCAGGGCATCCGCCAATACGGCGGCGTGCTGCGCATCGACAAGGCGCTCGCCGCGGGCACGGTGTCGCTGATCTCGAGCTATCGCCACGAACGCAGCGACAATCTCGAGGATGTCGACCGCACTTCGCAGGACCTGAACAACTTCCAGGGGCTGCAGCATACATGGGCGACGACCAACGAATTGCGCTTCGTCTCCGACGACGACGGCCCGCTGGCGGCGGGCGGACGGCTGCACTGGTCGGCGGGCCTCTACTGGTTCCACGAGAAGGGCACGCGCAACCAGATCATCGACCTGTTCGGCTGCACGCCCGCGAGCCAGCCGTGCGACGCGAACACGCCCGACAACCCTGACGACGGGCTGATCGGCCCGGGCTCGCCCGATTACCAGAACAGCACCGCGAGCTTCCTCCAGCGCCTGACGACCAACAGCTACGCAGCGTTCGGCCAGGCCAAGTTCGACATCACCGACACGCTCGGCCTGACCGCCGGCCTGCGCTACACGAGCGAGACCAAGGATTTCACGCTCGACGCGACGTCGGTCGCCAACCAGGCCGGCGGCGATCCGTTCACGCTGTTCCAGCCGGGCGGCGCCTTCTCGGGCGCGGTCAAGCAGACGTGGCGGCGGCTGACCCCGAAGGTCGTCGCCGAATACGAGCCGAACCGCGACCTGCATTTCTACGCGAGCTATGCGCGCGGCTTCAAGAGCGGCGGGTTCAATGGTCAGGCGGGCACGCCCGACGAGCTCGCCCCCTTCTCGCCAGAGACCGCCGACAATTTCGAGGTCGGCGTCAAGTCCGAGCTGTTCGACCGCCGGCTGCGGATCAACGCCGCCGCCTTCTACATCAACTTCGACGACCTCCAGGTGTCGGGCGTCAACGAGCAGGGACTGGTCATCACCAACAACGCCGCGACGTCGCGGATCAAGGGCTTCGAGATCGAGGCCACGGTGCGGCCGGTCGCGCATCTGACGCTGAACGGCGGCATCTCCTACCTCGATGCACGCTACAAGAGCTACTTTATCGAGGCGTTCGATCCGACGATCGAAGGCGGCCCGCCGTTCTTCACGCTCGACCTCAGCCACAAGCGGCTGGCCAATGTTCCGGTCTACTCGGGCACCGCCGGCGCGGTGTACGATGTCCCGCTCGCCGGCGGATCGTCGGTGAGGCTCGCGGCGGACGTGACGTTCAAGGGCAACACGCTCGACAACGAGCTCAACCTGCGTGCCAACCCCTATGCCGTCGTCGACGCGCGGATCGGCTGGACCTCGGCGAACAGCCGTTTCGACGTCAGCGCCTGGGTCCGCAACCTGACCGACAAGGTCTATTACCGTGGCGGCGGCGCGATCCCCGACTTCAACAAGCGCACGACGCGCGTCGGGCTCGTCGCCGATCCGCGTACCTTCGGGGTCACCGCGAAGCTGTCGTTCGGCGAGTAGGGCGCGGCCGCTGCCTACGCCTGCGCTTTCCCGGCGGCGATCGCGCTCAGCGCCAGGCGCTTGAGGTTGGCGATCGGCGCGCTCGCCTCGCCGGCGCGCGCCGCCAGCAGCAGCTCGGTCATCGCCTCCTTGTCGGCGAGCGGCCGGTACAGCACGTGCGGCACGACGATGCACTGCAACTCGGCCGGCACGATCGCGATGCCGAGCCCGGTCGCAGCCAGTCCGATCAGCGTCGACGCATCCTGCGCCTCCTGCACGACATAGGGCGAGAAACCGCTTTTCGCGCAGGCGTGCATCACCTGGTCGTACAGGCCGATCCCCGAGCGCGGCGGATAGAAGATCAGCGGCTGATCGCGCAGGTCGCCGATCGTCAGCACCGGTCGCTCGCTTAGCGGATGATCGTCGCGCATCGCCACGACGAGCGGATCGCGCAGCAACCGGGTGAAGGACAGGTCGCTCGGCGGGTGCGCGTTGTGGCTGCGGATGAAGCCGATGTCGATCTCGCGGTCCTGCAGCGCGGCGATCTGCCCGGCGGAGCTGAGATCGCGCAGCGTCACCTCGACGTTGGGATAGGCGGTGCGGAAGGTCGAGACGACGCGGGGGAAGAACGGCAGCAGCGACGCCGCCGCGGTGAAGCCGATGCGCACGCGGCCGCCGTGGCCCGAGACCATCTCGCGCATGTCGGCGACGCCGCGCTCGACGCGGTCGAGCACGGCCTCGGCATGCGCCCGGAAGGCGACGCCATATTCGGTCAGCGCGACGCGGCGGTTGGAGCGCAGGAACAGCTGCGCGCCGAGCTCGCGCTCGAGCGTCTGGATCGCGACCGACAGCGGCGCCTGGGTGATGTTGAGGCGTTCGGCCGAACGGCGGAAATGGAGTTCCTCGGCCAGCACCGTGAAATAGCGCAGCTGCCGCAAATCCATTGATACACCCTGCCGATCAATCGCCGGTCGACATTGAATTAGCAGCAATCGACCGAAACCACCAAGCTGGCGCGTCCGAATGTCGCGAGACGGCGGCATCGGCATGGGAGAGGGACGATCGTTCATTCGGAGACAGCGATGGCGGGTGCCGACGTGCTGGCGCGGCTTCGCGCCGGCGAGCCGGTGCTGTCGCTCGGCGTGCGTCACGCGCGCACGCCCGACATCGCCCGGCTGGCGCACGGTGCCGGCTACGGCGTGATCTGGATCGATCTCGAGCATAGCGCGATGCCGGTTGACGCCGCCGCGCAGATCGCCGCGACCGCGACCGACCTCGGCCTCGCCGCATGGGTGCGGACGCCCGAGCGCGACCTCGGTACGATCGGGCGGCTGCTCGACGGCGGCGCGACCGGGATCATCGCCCCCAAGGTCGAGAGCGCCGCCGAGGCGGTCGGCCGGCTGAACCCGCACGTGGCTTTCGTCGCCCACCAGCTGCGCTTCGGACCGGACAACGCCCCCGGTCTGCTCCAGGCCTACGATCTCGTGGCGGACGGCTCGGACAATTTCGCGACCCGCTACGCGGT
>CAXUEV010000010.1:0-22682 GCA_964250105.1 uncultured Sphingomonadaceae bacterium | reverse complement strand
GATCGGCTGCGCCTTGGGCTTGCGCCCGCGGGTGGGCGTCGCGGCGGGCGGCGTCGCGGGCGCGGCGGCTTCGGCGACGGGCTCCTCGACGGCGGCGAGGCGCTTGTTGCCGAGCCCGATGCGGATGGCCAGCGACCGGCGGCGCTCGGCGTAGTTCGGCGCGACCATCGGATAGTCGGCGGGCAGGTTCCACTTGGTGCGATAGGCATCGGGGGTCATGCCGTAGCTGGTCATCAAGTGCCGCTTGAGCATCTTCAGCTTTTTGCCGTCTTCGAGGCAGACGATATAGTCGGGCTTGATCGAAGCGCGGACCGACACCGCCGGTTCCTGCTTGATCGCCTCGGGCGCGGCGTCGACGCCGAGGCCGGCGAGCGACGCATAGACGTTGCTGATCAGGTTCGGCAGATCGGAAACCGCCACCGAATTATTGGAAACGTGCGAACTGACGATGTCGGCAGTCAGCGAGAGCAGCTCGGTATTGTTCGATGTATCGTCCATTTGCATTTTCCCAGGCAGATTTAACGCTGCTATCGCCCAGCCGATACAGCGATGATCTGCGACGTCTGTATTGATCAGACGTCCGCAAGTCCACTTGCAATTTTACGGCCGACAAAACGACCCGTGCACGGCGTGTTAACTATGCCGGATCGGCGATCGATGGTTTTGTCGGCCGCGGCGGCAACGACGCGACACGTTGACCGACGATGTCCCCGGCCCTATTCGGACCGGCGTCGGGGAGTGGCGCAGCCTGGTAGCGCATCTGGTTTGGGACCAGAGGGTCGCAGGTTCGAATCCTGTCTCCCCGACCATGTGGACCCGCGTGTCGGGTGCCTCCTCACGCCGGGTTTCGCTTCACCCACTGCTTGGCGATGATCATGCGCTGCATCTCGTTGGTGCCCTCGCCGATGCACATCAGCATCGCGTCGCGATAGAAGCGCTCGATCTCGTATTCCTTCGAATAGGCGTAGCCGCCGAAGATGCGCATGGCCTCGCCGGCATTGTCGACCGCGGCTTCGGAAGCGAAATACTTCGCCATGCCGGCTTCCATGTCGCAGCGTTCACCGCGGTCGTAGGCGGCCGCGGCGTCGAAGGTGAGCAGGCGGGCAGCGCGCGCGCGCGTCACCATCTCGCCGAGCTTCAATTGGATCGCCTGGTGCTCGGCGATCGGCTTGCCCATCGTCTGGCGCAGCTGGGCGTATTCGGTCGCCAGCCGCAGCGCGCCTTCCGCCAGCCCGACACCGCGCGCGGCGACGTTGATCCGCCCGAGTTCGAGCCCGCCCGTCGCCTGGAAGAACCCCGCGCCCTCGTGCTCGCCGATCAGATGGTCGGCGGGCACGCGGTAGTCCGCGAAGATCAGCTCGGCGCTGTCGATCGCCTTGTAGCCGAGCTTCTCGAACTTCTTGCCCGTGGTGAAGCCTTCGTGCTTCGGGGCGATGAACAGGCTCATCCCCTTGTAGCGGGGGCTGGCGTGGGGATCGGTCTTCGCCAGCAGCGCGAAGCACGAGCCGTTGATGCCGTTCGAGATCCACGTCTTCGTGCCGTTGATGACGTAGTCGCCGCCGTCGCGGATCGCCGTGGTCCGGATCGCCTGCAGGTCGGTGCCGGCATTCGGCTCGGTCAGCGCGAGGCCGCCTCGCACCTCGCCGGTCGCGAACCGGGGCAGCCATTCGCGCTTCTGCCGCTCGGTGCCGAAGCGTTCGACCGCGACCGCCATGATCAGGTGCGAATTGAAGATGCCGATGATCGCCATCCAGTAGTTGGCGATATGCGCGACGATCTTGGCATAGGTCACCGCCGGCAGGCCGAGCCCGCCATACTCGCGCCCGATCGTCGCGCCGAACAGGCCCATTTCCGCCATCTGCGCGACGAGCTCGGCGGGCCAGATGTCGTCATGGTCGTGCTTCATCACGACCGGGCGCACCTCCTTGTCGACCCATCGCGCGACGGCATCGAGCAGCGCCGCTTCCTCGTCGGCGTCGATCGCGGTGGACGGGCGATCGAGCTTCAGCACGCTGGCCATCGTCGCGTTCCTTCAGTCGTCGACCGGGCCGCAGCCCCGCTTCCAGATCAGCATCGTGCGATTGAACGTGCATACGATGTCGCCGTGCTGGTTCCTGCCGGAGGTGCGCACCGTCACCACGCCCTGCTCGGGTCGCGACGCGGACTCGCGCATCGCGAGGACCTCGCTTTCGGCGTAGAGCGTGTCGCCCGGGAACAGCGGATGCGTCAGCCTGATCTGGTCCCAGCCGAGGTTCGCCACCGCCTTCTGGCTGATGTCGGAGACGCTCATCCCGACCATCAGCGCGACGGTGAACGGCGAACAGACCAGCGGCTTGCCGAACTCGGTTTTCCTGGCGAACTCATAGTCGAAATGCGCCGGGTGGGTGTTCATCGTCAGCAGCGTGAACCAGATATTGTCGGTGTCGGTGATCGTTCGCCCCGGGCGATGCTCGTAGATATGGCCGACGACGAAATCCTCATACGCCCGGCCGAAGCTTTCGCGGAAGCGGCCCGGCGCCACCTCGATCACGCCGTCACGCATCGGCCGCTTCCTTTCACGACGCGGGTCACGTCGCCGAATATTTGTCCGAACAACTTTCAAGCGTCAAGCCGGGCTCCGACGGCGTAGCGGTCGGCTCTACGCGGTAGCGGTCATTGCGAGCCCGAAAAGGACGTCTTAGGGTTCATTCGAACAATCTGGAGTCGGGCCAATGCCGCAGGACGCCGTCACGCCCGCCGCCGCTCGTGCCGCGATCGCGAGGCTCAATCCGCTGCTGAACGCGGTTATCTCGGTCGACCCGACCGCCGCCGGCGGCGTCGGGCCGCTTGAAGGCCGGCCGGTCCTGGTCAAGGACTGTATCGACATCGCCGGGCAGCGGACGTCGAACGGCGCGACCCTGCGGCCCGACCACATTGCCTCCGAAGATGCCGAGGTCGTGCGCCGGCTTCGGCATGCCGGCGCGGTGCTGGTCGGCAAGGCGCATCTGGCCGAATTCTGCTTCGGTGCGACGGGCGCCAACACACATTACGGCGACGCGCGCAA
This sequence comes from uncultured Sphingomonadaceae bacterium, assembly GCA_964250105.1. GTDB lineage: Bacteria > Pseudomonadota > Alphaproteobacteria > Sphingomonadales > Sphingomonadaceae > Polymorphobacter_B. Next base: position 19,639 of record CAXUEV010000010.1, on the reverse strand, counting down.
TCCATGGGATCCGGCGCGGATCACCGGCGGATCGAGCAGCGGCTCGGCGGCGGCAGTGGCGGCGGGGCTGGTCGACATGAGCATCGGCACCGATACCGGCGGCTCGGTCCGCGTGCCGGCGGCACTGTGCGGCGTCGTCGGCCTGCGCCCGACCTTCGGCCGCGTGTCGAACCGCGGCGTGCTCGACCTCAGCCTGATATGCGACACGGTCGGGCCGATCGGGCGCAGCGTGTCCGACGCGGCGCTGCTGTTCGACGCGATCGCCGGCTATGACCCCGCCGATCCGATGTCGCAGCCCTTCACCGGCGGCGCCCTCGCCACGCTCGAGGCGGGCGTCGCCGGCCTGCGCATCGGCGTGCCGACCGCCTTCTTCTTCGACGACGTCGACGCCGACATCGTCGCCGCCGTCCACCGGACGGCAGACACCCTGGCCGCCGCGGGCGCGGTCCTGGTCGATGTCCCGATCCCCGATGCCGCCGTGCTGGCGACGCACAACGCCTTCCGCTTCGTCCTCGCCGATGTCGCCGACGCCCGCCGCGCCGACATGCGCGACCACTCCGAGCAGCTCGGCGAGCAGGTGCGCCGCCGTATCGCGCTGGGCGAGGCGGTCAGCGGGCCTGACTATGCCGGCTGCATCCGCGCGCTGTGGCGCTGGAAACGCGACTTGCGCGCGATCTTCGCCGAGCGCTGCGACGTCCTCCTGACGCCGACGACGCCGATCACCGCGCCGCTGTGGATCGAGGCGCAGGATATGGTCGAGACGACCCGCCGCATCGCGCGTTTCGCCTACGACGTCGGCGCGGCCGGGGTGCCGGCGCTGTCGGTCCCGGTCGGCCTCGACCGACGGGGTCTGCCGATCGGCGCGCAACTCGTCGGTCCCTGGGGCGCGGACGCGCTTCTGTTCCGTGTCGCCCGGCAGATCGAGGCGGCGCGCGGGGCGATGCCGCTGCCGGCAATTCATTCGAACAATTGATTGTCGCGCCCGTTGCCGTGGTGCAAGCTGGTACGCGAAGGAGACGCGCGATGTCCGACCTACCGCTCGCCGGTCTGAGGATCATCAGTCTGGAGCAGTTCGGCGCTGCGCCCTATTGCAGCATGTTCCTCGCCGATCTTGGTGCCGACGTGCTCAAGATCGAATCGGGCGAAGGCGACTTCGCGCGCCGCACCGGTCCGCAGACGCTCGGCCCCGGCGACAGCCTCTATTACCAGACGTTCAACCTCAACAAGAAGAGCGTCGTCATCGATCTCAAGGCGGCCGAGGATCGCGCTTTCTTCCACGCGCTCGTCGGCGAATCGCATGCCGTGCTCAACAACCTGCGCGGAAATCAGCCCGCCAAGCTCGGGCTGGACTATCCCGCACTGTCGCAGCTCAACCCCGCGGTCGTGTGCGGCCATATCTCCGCCTACGGCCGCACCGGCTCGCGCGCCGCCTGGCCGGGCTACGACTTCCTGATGCAGGCGGAGGCCGGCTTCATGATGCTGACCGGCGAGCCCGGCACCACGCCGGCGCGGGTCGGCCTGTCGATGGTCGACTATATGTCCGGCATGATGATGGCGCTCGGCCTCGTCAGCGCGATCCGCCGCGCGGAGCGCAGCGGCATCGGCGGCGACGTCGACGTCAGCCTGTTCGATGCCGCGCTCCACCAGCTCGCCTATCAGGGCGGCTGGTGCATGAACGAGGGGATCGAGACGCCGCGGCTGATGCGCTCGTCGCATCCGACCACCACGCCCGTCCAGCTCTACCGGGCCGAGGACGGCTGGGTGTTCGTCTGCTGCATGACCGACCGGTTCTGGGACATACTGGTGGAGCGGATCGGACGGCCCGAGCTGGCGGTCGACCCCCGCTTCCGCGACATCGCGCAGCGGCTGGCGCATCGCGAGACGCTGACCGAATTGCTCGACGCGGTGTTCGGCACGCGGCCGGTGGCGCATTGGCTGGAGCTGCTCGCCGGGCATATTCCGGTGGCACCGGTGAACGACCTCGACCAGGCGCTCGCCAACCCGTTCGTCGCCGAGGCGGAGATGATCGCCGATATCGCGCACGATTCGGGCCGGACGTTGCGCATGTTCGCCAACCCGCTGAAGCTCGATGGCCGGCGCCTGCCGCAGCGCGCCGCGCCGCGTCTCGACGCCGACGGGCCGGCGCTCCGCGCCGCCGTGCGGGATGCGGTCGCGTGAAGCTCGAGGGGGTGCGTGTCGTCGATCTCAGCATGTATTTGCCGGGGCCGGTCATCACCCAGATGATGGCCGATCACGGGGCGGAGGTGATCCGGGTCGAGCCGCCGTCGGGCGAGCCGGCGCGCGGCTTCGGTCCGTTCGACGATGCGGGCATGTCGCTCTGGTTCAAGGGCACGCACCGCGGCAAGCGGAGCGTCGCGCTCGACCTGAAGAGCGAGGCGGGGCGGGCGAAGATCCTGGCGCTCGCCGCGACGGCCGACGTCTTCATCGAGGGGTTTCGGCCCGGCGTCGCGGCGCGGCTCGGCATCGACGGCGCGGCACTGCGGCGGCACAACCCGCGGCTCATCCATTGCTCGATCTCGGCATACGGCCAGCACGGACCGCTCGCCGCGCGATCCAGTCATGACATGGGTGCGCAGGCCTACACCGGCTTCCTCGCGTTGAACAATGCCGACGGCATGGCCCCGGTCGTGCCCGGCATGCCGGCGGCCGACATGGCGAGCGCGCTGACCGCGCTCGCCGCCATCCTGATGGCGCTCTACCGGCGCGAGGCGACCGGCCGCGGCGACGCGATCGACGCCAGCATGTACGACGCGCTCCTCGCCTGGACGCCGCATCTGTCGGGCTTCGTCCTGTCCGACGGCATCGCGCCGACGACGGCCACCCACCGCTCGGTCGGCGGCTCGGCGTTCTACAACGTCTACCCGACGCGCGACGGGCGCGCGATCGCGCTGACGGGGCGCGAGCTCCATTATGCCGAGGCGTTCCTGGCGGCGGTCGGGCGGACCGACCTGCTGCCGCTCGCCCGCCACGACCCTGGCCCGGAGCAGCAGGAGCTGATCGCCGCGCTGCGCGCGATCTTCGCCGCGCGCGACTATGCCGAGTGGTGCGCGCTCCTCGCCGCGGTCGCGGTCAGCTGGGCGCCCGTGCTCGACATGGCGGAGGCGTTCCGCCATCCGCATATCGTCGCGCGCGAGATGCTGGTCGACGACGGCGCCGGCGGCTTCGTCCCCGGCACGCCGCTCAAGTTCGCCGACGAACCGGGCATGGTCCGGCGCGAGGCGCCCCGGCTCGACCAGGACGGCCCGGCGCTGTGCCCGTGAGGCCCATTCGGATCAATCCACCAGCTTGATGCGCAGGTTGTAGACGAAGTCGCGCGAGCGGTGCGTCGTCACCGAGATCTGGTAGAGCGTGTCGGACGCGTCGAAATACCGCCGGATCATCTGGAGGACGCACGCGCCCTCGACCTCGCCGAGCAGCGCCGCCTGGGCCGCCGTCAGCTGCTTGGCGCGGATGTCCTGCGAGAGGGTGGTCGGGCTCAGGCCGTAGGTGCGGTCGAGCCACTCGTAGACCGGTCCGTCGTCGAGCGCGGGCCGGTCGGGCAGCGGCGCGCGCGCCGGGTCGATATAGACTTCGACGATCGCGAGCGGCTGGTTGTTGCTGTCGTCGCGCAGGCCGGTCATCGTCTGCCATTCGCGCATCTCGTCGCAGCCGAGCAGCCGGGCGAGCGCGCCGCTCGTCCGCAGGCGCTCGACCGGGCTCCAGCGGACATGCGTCCCTTCGACATAGTTGATCAGTTCGGCGCGCGATCCCGTCGCGTGGCGGAAGACGCTCGTCGGCGTGCGGCTGATGACCCGCGTCCCCGCGCCGCGCCGGCGACTGATCAGCCCCTCCGAATCGAGCATCGCCAGCGCCTTGCGCAGCGCATAGCGGCTGAACCCCTCCTCGACGCACAGCCGCTCCTCGGTCGGGAACGGCGCGCCGACGTCGAACTCGCCGCCTTCGACGCGGCGACGCAGATAGTCGTAGATGTCGCGCGGCCGGCGAGAGGATGATGGCACGGCAGCGGCCAAGGAGCGGACTTTCGCGAGGGGCGGAAGCTATGCCCGTTGCCGCGTTTCCGCACAAGGCGAGCGCGCCGGCATTAGTTCGTACTTTTGCTTGACGCTTGCGCAACTTTCACACAGCATCGTGCCGATCGGAGGATCTCATATGGCGTATCGGGTCGGCGTTGACGTCGGCGGCACCTTCACCGATGTCTTCCTCATCGACGAGGACGACGGCCGCTCCTTCACCGCCAAAGTTCCGTCGACGCCGCTCGATCCGTCGATCGCGGTGATCGACGGCATCGAGAAGGCGTGCCGCCAGCACGACGTCGATCCCCGCGCCATCACCCATGTCATGCACGGCACGACGGTCGCGACGAATGCGGTGCTGACGGGCAAGGGCGCGACGGTCGGGCTGATCGTCACCGACGGCTACCGCGAGGTGCTGCATCTGGCGCGCGGCTTCGTTCCCGGCGCGCTCTCGGGGTGGATCAACTTCGTCAAGGGCCGGCCGATGGCGGCGCTCAAGCATACGATCGAGGCGCACGAGCGGATCGGCGCCGACGGCGCCGTGATCCGGCCGCTCGACGAGGACCGGCTGCGCGCGGACCTCGTCCGGATCAAGGACAGCGAGGTCGAATCGATCACCATCTGCCTGATCAACAGCTACGCCAACGCGGCGCACGAGATGCGCGTCGCCGAGATCGTGCGCGACGCGCTGCCCGGCATGTCGATCTCGATCTCGTCCGACACGCTGCCCGAGATGCAGGAGTACGAGCGCGCGATCACCTCGGTCGCGAACGCGTTCGTCAAGCCGATCGTCAGCAAATATGTGACCAACCTCAAGGCGGCGCTTGGGCAGCGCACCGGCGACGGCGTCAAGCTGTCGATCCTGCGGTCGGACGGCGGGCTCGCGGCGGCACGCTCGGCGGCGGACTATCCGGTCAACCTGCTCATGTCGGGCCCGGCGGGCGGCGTCGCCGGCGCGATCTGGGTCGCGAAGCAGACCGAGTTCCACAACATCATCACCTTCGACATGGGCGGCACCTCGACCGACGTCTGCCTCGTCGAGGCGGGCGAGGCGCAGGTCCGGCGCGAGGCGGTGGTGCACGACGTCGTCGTGCGCGCGTCTTCGGTCGACGTGCGCACCGTCGGCGCCGGCGGCGGGTCGATCGCGACGGTGCCCGCCTTGACCCGGGCGCTTCGCGTCGGCCCGCAGTCGGCCGGCGCGGTCCCCGGCCCCGCCGCCTATGCCAAGGGCGGGACCGAGCCGACGGTCACCGACGCCAATGTCGTCCTCGGCTACCTGCCGTCCGACGCGCTGCTGGGCGGCGACATGACGATCCGCCGCGATCTCGCCGAGCAGGCGGTGGCGAAGGTCGCCGATACGCTCGGCCTGACCGTCGAGGCGGCGGCCGAGGGCATCATCCGCATCGTCAACGAGAATATGTTCGGCGCCCTCCGCCTCGTCTCGGTCGAGCAGGGGCACGATCCGCGCAACTTCGCGCTGATGGCGTTCGGCGGCGCGGGTCCGCTCCACGCCAACGCGCTCGGCCGGCTGCTCAAGGCGTGGCCGGTGATCGTGCCGCGCGGCCCCGGCGTGCTGTGCGCCGCCGGCGACGCCACCACCCGCCCGCGCGACGAGGCGGCGCGGACGATGATCCGCGACGTCGAGACGGTGACGAGGGCCGAGCTGGCGCCGGTGTTCGCCGAGCTCGAGGCGCGCGCGCGCGCCGCGCTCGACGGCGACGGCGTGCCGAGGGCCGTTCAGGAGACGATCTATCAGGTCGACCTGCGCTACGCCGGCCAGTCGGCCGACATCACCGTCGCGCTGATGCCCGACGAGTTCGCCCGCGACGGCATCGCCGGCGCCGCCCGGCGTTTCGACAAGCTCCACGAGCAGATGTTCAGCTTCAGCCTCGACAAGCCCAAGGAGGTCGTCAACCTGCGCGTCATCGCGCAGGGCGCGGGGGCCGAGGCCGGGCGCATCGCGCTGGCGGAGGGAGACGGCTCGCCGGCGGCCGCCGTCGTCCAGCCGACGCGCGTCTTCTTCGAGGGCGCGTGGCACGAGGGGTCGCTCTACGACCGCGCCAGGCTCCGCGCGGGCGACCGCATCGTCGGTCCCGCGATCGTGACCGAGCTCGATTCGACGACGCTGATCCTGCCCGGCAGCCACGCGCTGGTCGACCGGATCGGCAATCTTCTCATACGCGACGACGAGGTCTGACGGTCATGGCGAGGATCATCGAAACCAACCACACGCCCTGGGGGACGGTGCCGGTCGATCCGGTCACGCTCGACGTGATCGAGAACGCGCTGCAGAACGCCCGCGTCCAGATGGACGCGATCCTGTTCCGCACCGCGATCTCGACGATCATCCGCGAGCAGCGCGACGGTTTTCCGGTGATCGCGAACCGCGAGGGGATGATGCTCGCCGGCCAGTTCGGCTCGCCGGTCGACGGCTTCATCGGCAATTACGACGGCGAGGTGGAGGAAGGCGACGTCTTCCTGACCAACGATCCTTATGCGTGCGAAGGCGCGATCAGCCATCTGAACGACTGGCTGATCTGCATGCCGGTGTTCTACCAGAAGCGCGTGATGGGCTGGACCGCGATGTTCGGCCATATGAGCGACATCTCGGGGATGACGCCGGCGTCGATGCCGGTCGGGTCGACCGACCTGCTGCAGGAAGGCATCGTCATTCCGCCGGTCAAGATCGTGGCGAAGGGCACGCTGCAGAAGGACCTGCTCAAGCTGGCGCTGCGCAATTCGCGGACGCCCGACTGGAACGAGGCGGATTTCTTCGCGATCATGTCCGCCTGCCGCACCGGCGCGGCGCGCTGCGTCGAGATGGCCGACCGGTTCGGCGCCGACGTGTTCGTCTCGGCGCAGGACCAGCTCCTCCGGCGCAACCGCGAGGCGATGCGCGAGCTGATCGTCAAGACCATGCCCGAGACCAAGGTCAGCTTCGAGGACTGGATCTGCGACGATGCGACGGGCCACGGCCCGTACAAGCTCGCATGCGACATGTGGCGCGAGGGCGACCGGCTGATCTTCGATTTCGCCGACACCGATCCGCAATCGGCCGGCTGCATCAACTTCCTGTTGAACGAGCGCATGTTCAAGATGTTCTGCGGCCAGTTCATGGTCAACGTGTTCGACCCGCAGATCGTCCTCAACGACGGCTATATCGACCTGATCGACGTCCGCATCCCGCTCGGTTCGCTGCTCAAGCCGATCGCGCCCGCCGGGCTGAACGGCCGCACCCATGCGCTCGGCCGCATCTTCGACATCATCTCGGGCCTGTTCGGCTCGGCCAATCCCGACTTCCTCGTCGCCGCCGGCTTCTCCGACAGCCCGCACTTCATGTTCTCGGGCTACAACAAGCGCGACGACTGGTTCCTCCTGTTCCAGATCGGCTTCGGCGGCATCCCCGGCAAGCCGGGCGGCGACGGGCCCGACGGGCACTCGCTCTGGCCCAAGTTCAGGAACGTGCCGAACGAGTATATCGAGGCCTATTACCCGATCCGGGTCGAGCGGTTCGAGAGCATCCCCGACACCGGCGGCGCCGGCAAGCATCGCGGCGGCAACGGCGTCCGCACCGTCTACAGCTTCGGCGTGGCGGGCGAGATCTCGATCCACGACGACCGCTGGCTGACCTATCCATGGGGCGTGAAGGGCGGCGAGCCCGGCGCGCGCAGCCGCAAGCGGCGGATCGCCGCCGACGGCACGGAGACGATCCTGCCGTCGAAGATCGACGGCATCCACGTCGGCGTCGGCGATCTGCTGGTGTTCGAGACGTGGGGCGGCGGCGGCTGGGGCGATCCGCTCGAACGCGATGTCGAGGCGGTCGTCTACGATGTCCAGGCGAGCCTCGTGACGGTGGCGGGTGCACGCCGCTACGGCGTCGTCATCGCCGCCGACGGCACAGTCGATGCCGCCGCCACCGCGGCACTTCGCGGCGAGATGGCGGCGGCGCGCGGGACCTTCGGCGACTTCGACTTCGGCCGCCCGCTTGCCGAACTGAAGCTGGCGTGCCGCGACGAGACCGGCCTCGAGCCGCCGGTCGCGCCCGGACCGTCGCCGATCGCGCAAGCCTTTTTCAAGCGCCAGAGCCGCTTGCCGGCGCAGGCGCTGCCGATGGCGGCGGAATGACGGCGGACGCGGGCTTCAGCGACGCCGGCTATGGCAACCGCCAGGTCGGTTTCGGCGAGCGGCCCGCGGTGCTCGTGGTCGACTTCCAGCGCGCCTTCACCGATCCCGCCTATCCGATGGGCCGCTCGGCGCATGTCGATCGCGCGGTCGCCAACACCGCCGTCCTGCTCCACGCCGCGCGCCGGCGCGGGGTGCCGGTCGCGAGCTGCAACGTCGGCTGGGCGAGCGAAAGCGCGATGGGACGCTGGAAGGTCGGCTCGGTCTATCGCGACATGTTCGTCGGCGACCGCGGCCTCGAGCTCGATCCGCGGATCGCCGACCCGGCCGACTTCACCTTCATGAAGGGCGCGCCGTCGATGTTCTTCGGCACGCCGCTCGTCACCTTCCTGACGCGCGCCGGCGTCGACACGGTCGTCGTCTGCGGCGCGACGACGAGCGGATGCGTGCGCGCGACGATCGTCGACGCCTTCTCCCACGGCTACCGCGTCGTCGTGCCGGAGGATTGCTGCGGCGACCAGGAGGAGGGCGCGCACCACGCCAACCTCGCCGACGTCGGCCGCCGCTACGCCGACGTCGTCACCCTCGACCAGGCGGTCGCGAGCATCGACGCGACGGGTTCGCCGCGTGCCTGAGCTGCTCCGCCCCGACGGCGCCCGCATCCACTACGAGGTGCACGGGGACGGCGATCCGGTCCTGTGCATGGGCGGCTGGGGCAGCTTCTGCCACGGCGAGCTCGCCAGCCTGCCGTTCGGCCTGCTCGACCGGCACAAGGTCGTCGTCCTCGACTATCGCGGCATCGGCGCGTCGACCGACAATCCCGAGACGCCCGCGACGATCGGCATGTTCGCCGACGACGCCGTGGCGATCCTCGAGCGCGAGGGGCTGGGCCGCGTCCACCTGCTCGGCATGGTCGGGATCGGCGCGTGCATCGCGCAGGAGATCGCGCTCCGCCGGCCCGATCTCGCGCGCAGCCTGGTCAACACCGGCGCGTGGGCGCGCGTCGACGCGCTGCTGGCGGAGCAGCTCGCGCTGTTCCTCGAGGTCCACCGCGACAGCGGCTTCCTGACGTTCCAGCGGCTGGTCGGCGCGATGTCGTTCGATCCCGTCTATTACAACGCCAACGTCCACCGGCTGCTCGGCTATGCGGGGCCGTGGCACCATCTCAACGGCCGGATCGACGCGCATGCCCGCTTCATCGCGGCGAGCGTGGCGCACGACGTTCTCGACCGGTTGGCCGAGGTGACGACGCCGGCGCTGATCGTGCATGCCCCGCTCGACACGATCACCGGCCCGCGCCTGACGCGGCCGATCGAGCAGGCGCTAGGCAACGCGCGCGGCGTCACGATCGAGGGCGCGGCGCACGTCCTCGCCGGCAAGGCGATGCGACAGGCGTTCGCCGACCATCTGTTCGACTTCTACCAGAATTTGTGAGGGCGAGAGCCAAACATGGCCTCAACAGCACGCGACGTTGACAAGGGAGACTGACATGGGGTCCAGGCGTCTGCGGGGCATGACCGCGCTGCCACTCGTTCTGATGCTCGGCGCGGCCCCGGCGTGGGGACAGGCCGCGCCCGGCACGCCTTCGGAAGCGATCGCCGAGCCGACGAGCGGGGGCGACATCATCGTCACCGCCCGGCGCCAGGACGAGAAGCTGCGCGATGTGCCGGCCTCGATCTCGGTGCTGACCGCCGAGGCGATCGCCCAGTCGGGCGTGCGCGTCGCGGCCGACTTCGTCCAGCTCACCCCCGGCGTCACGATCGTCACCGGCAATGTCGAGGCGGCCGACACGCAGATCAACATCCGCGGCCTCAACGGCGCGCGCGACGCCGAGAGCAACGTCGCGCTGGTCGTCGACGGCATCCTCAAGTCGAACACCTCGTCGCTCAACCAGGACCAGGGATCGGTCCAGCAGATCGAGGTGCTCAAGGGTCCGCAGAGCGCGATCTACGGCCGCAACGCCGAGGCCGGGGCGATCGTCATCACGACCAAGCGCCCGACCGACCGGCTCGAGGTCAGCGGGCGCGTCGCCGCCGGCAGCCAGGCGACCTACAGCGGTGCCGGCGTCATCAGCGGCCCGCTCGCGCCCAACCTCGGCTTCGTGCTCAACGGCGACTATCGCCGCACCCGCGGCTTCTACGAGAACGTCTTCCTGCCGAGCGCGGAGAACACCGGCCTCTATCCCGGCAACAGCACCAAGGCGCACAGCGTCGACGACGGCGAGCGGTGGAACGTCAACGGCCGCCTGATCTGGTCGCCCGACGCCGCCACCGAGGTCGACGCCAAGGTCCGCTACGGCGAAGTCCACAGCGCCGCCATCTCGTTCAACGCCATATTCCAATTGCCCGGGCTGGCGGCGGCGACCGGCGTCTCCGCGTTCAACATCGACGCCAACGACCACAAGTTCCTGTTCACGTCGAACGTCGATCCGGCGAACACGCAGCAGACGTTCGAGAGCTCGATCAGGCTGCGCCACGACTTCAGCGACAGCCTGACCTTCCTCGGCTACGGCGCGTACAACAACATCAAGAATCATTTCTACGCCGACGGCACCAGCGGCACGTTCGGCTTCTTCAACGCGCAGCCGGACTGCGCGCGCTCGTCGGCCGCGCTCGCCGGCTATCCAGTCCAGACGCCGTTCGGCATCGGCGGCGGCGCCTTCCTCAACCCCTATTCGCCGACGACCTGCGACGGCACCCAGTACCAGCAGCGCGACCAGAAGGACTTCAGCTTCGAGGCGCGCCTGCAGGGCGACCTCGACCGGCTGCGCTGGCAGCTCGGCGGCTATTACCTCCACATCGACCGACGCACCTGTCTCAATCTCGGCCTCGACACCGGGCAGGGCGTGACCGAGCAATGCTATACGACCGATCTGGTCAACCATACCGAGGCGCTCGCCGACGATAATTTCCGCACCAACGTCTACGCCGTGTTCGGGTCGGCCGATTACGACGTGACCGACGAGATCAAGGCCGGCCTCGCGCTCCGCTACGATATCGAGCGCCGGCGCGTGAGCAACAACGTGCCCACCGGACGGCAGACGCTCTATGTCGGCAACGTGCTGACCGGCAATCCGAACGGCACGCCCGAGACGCCGGCGAACTATTATCTCAACGTCGGGCTCGACCCGGCGTACAACGCCAGCGGCATCCTCGCCCCGCGCCGCGCCACCTTCAAGCAGTTGGAACCCAAGGCGACGATCAGCTACAAGCCCGATCCGCTGCTGACGCTCTATGCCAACTGGGGCATCGGCTTCAAATCGGGCGGCTTCAACAACAGCGGCAGCCAGGCGGTCGTCGATAATTTCTTCAACGCGACGATCGATTCGGGGCTGTCGATCTTCGACACGTACAAGAAGGAGCGGTCGATTGCCTGGGAAGCGGGTCTCAAGGGCTCGACCCCGGGCGGCGCGCTGTCGTGGGAGCTGGCCGGATACTATACCGACGTCCACGACCAGCAGTTCTTCGAGTTCTTCGTCGGCCCGTTCGGCCTGCTGCGCGTCGTCTCGAACATCGACAAGGTGCGGCTCTACGGCGCCGAGGCGTCGGCGAACCTCAAGGTCGCGCGCGGCGTGTCGCTGTTCGCCTCGGGCAACTATACCGACAGCAAGATCCGCAAGAACGGCGCGCGGCCCTATACGGTCGGCAACGAGTCGCCCTACACCGCCAAATACACGATCAACGCAGGCACCCAGATCGACCTGCCGATCAACGACACGCTCGGCTTCATCGGTCGCGCCGACGTGCGCGTGACCGGCCCGACCTGGTTCCATACGGTGCAGGACAACAGCGTGCCCAATATCTTCACCGGACTCGTCGGTCTCGGCAACTTCACGAACTCGCGCCGCGATGCCTATACGACGGTGAACCTGCGTGCCGGCATCAAGGGCGCAAGCTGGTCGCTCCAGGGCTATGCCTCCAACCTGTTCGACAAGAACTATCTGGCCGAAGTCATTCCGGCGCCCGAGTTCGGCGGCGGCTTCGTCACGCCCGGCGACCGCCGCGCCTATGGGCTGGAAGCGACCTTCAACTTCTGACGCGGGTGCGCCGGAAGCTGACAGGTTTTCGGCATGGGACGCTAATATCTGACCGCGACGCGCACGCCGATCGTTCGCGGTTCGTTGAGCAGCCGGACGGTGGAGTAGAACAACCCCATCGCGGACAGTCTGTAGCGCGTATTCGTGACGTTGTCGGCGAAGACGGTGAACGTCCAGCGCGTGCTCGGGTCGGTCCAGGCGGCCTGGACGTTGGCGAGCGCATAGCCGTTCTCTTCCAACCGGCCCGGAGCATTCCTGGTATCGAAGCCGACGGGGCACGTCTCGATCGTGCCCGACAGCGTCGGCGTGCACTGGAACGAGCTGTCCTGCGGTGCATAGCGGCTGGAAAATGTCGCCGTGCCGCTCAGCAGCAGCGTTCCGCCGGCGAGGTCGGCGGTATAGTCGGCGCCGATGCTGCCGGTCCAGTCCGGCGCGCGCGCGATCCGCCGCCCGCTCCACGACGATTGCACCGTCGTGTTGAAGCCGAACGGACCGATGACCACGTTCGCCGCGTCGTCGAAATGCGTGTAGCGGGCATGAAGATAGGCCGCCGAGGCGCGCAGGTTGAGCCGGCTGCTCGCGCGATAGGCGAGAAGTCCTTCCGCTCCGTAGATCCGCGATCCGCCGCTGTTGCGGATGATGGTGCTGAGGCCGCCGGCGGCGCTGAGCGACGATACCTGGTTGTTCTTATAGTCGTAGTAGAAGGCGGAGGCTTCGGCGCGCAGGGGACCCTGCGCCAGCTTGTAGCCGATCTCGTAGGCAGTCACCGTTTCCGGTTTCAGCACGTTGTAGGGCTGGAACAGGTTGATCGTCCCGGCCTTGAAACCGCGCGAGACCGAGCCATAGACGTTCGAGCCGCTCGTCAGATTGTAGCGCAGCACCGCGCGCGGCGTGAACGCCGTGTCCTTCATCCGGGCCACGCCGTCGGGATAATAGCCTGTACTGCTGTCGCCGGGAACGATGTCGCCGGCATTGTCGAACCGCACGCCGCTTCCGGTCTTGCGGTCGTCGCTGTAGCGGCCACCGACGGTGACGAAGAGATCGTCGCCGATGCGGTAGGTGCCGTCGACATAGGCCGCCCACGACCGCGTGTTCAGGCGGCGCCGATCGCTCGTCGGGCTGAACGCCAGCCCCAGATCCTGGACGGTGCTCGGCGAATAGAAATTGTCGCGGTAATAGAAGACGCCGGACAGAAGATCGAAGCGGTCGCCGATCTTGACCGAATGATCGACCTGCTGGGTGAAGGTCCGCCGCCGTTCGTAGACGATGCCCGAAAAGCTCGTCCCGAACGGGTTGGCCACCGGATCGAGCGGCGTCGCGTCGAGATCGTACATCTGGAAGTCGCGCTGCTTGCGGTAGGACGACCGGCTGGTCAGCGTGCCGAGGCGGCCGAGCTTGAACTCCGCGGTGAAGTTCGCCTCGTCGGTCCGCGTCTCGGAGACGGGCTGGAAGTTCTGCGAGGTACGATCCCGCGCGCCGGTCGTCGGATAGCCTTCGTACGACGGCGCAGAGTTGAACACGTCCGACACCGCCTGATAGGCGAGCGTCCGCGGATCGTTGATGAAGGTGTGGACGTAACCGACGGTCAGCTTGATATCGTCGGTCGGTTCGAGGACGAGCTTGGGGCGGATCGAGTAATTCTCGAAGGGCGCCGCGTGGCTGGTGCCGCGGCGGGCGATGTCGGTGAAGCGGATCGGCGCGTTCGGTGCGAAGTCGTTGATGTCCTCGATGTAGCCGTCGGTCTGGCGGTAGTAGCCGGCCACGCCCAGAGCGATGCCGGGCGCGATCGGCCCGGCGACATAGGCAGTGAAGCGTTTGTCGTCGAAGCGCGGCGCATAGCTGGCGCTGGCGTTCGCCGCGAGCGTGGCGCCGGGCGACAGGGTGGTGATGAGGATGGCGCCGCCGGTCGCGTTGCGGCCGTAGAGCGTGCCCTGCGGGCCTTTCAGGATCTGCACGTCCTGGATGTTCGTCAGGTCCTGGTTGATCGCGAGGAGGTCGGAGACGTAGAGCCCGTCGACATAGATCGCGACGTTTGCCTCCTGGCCTTGTCCGGCGAAGGTCGTGGTGACGCCGCGGATCGCGGGCTGGGTATAGGTGCCCGAGCGCGCGATCTGCACCGACGGCGCGATCTGGCCGAGATCCTGGAAGCGGGTGATCCCGGCCGACTGCAGGGTTTCGCCGGTGACCGCGACGACCGACGCCGGCACGTCGACCAGCCGTTCCGATCGACGCTGCGCGGTGACGATGATGTCGGCCGCATCAGGCGCGGCATCGGCCGGCCGCACGGGCGCGTCCTGCGCGAACGCCGCGGTGCCGGTCGCCGCAAGCAACAGTGCAGATGCAGATACGAGCCTGCGATTCGGCGACAGACGATCGAACGACTTCATGACTTCCTCCCCCTTAGTTCATGGACAGCGGCTGTTACCGTCTGCCGGCCTCTTTACGGGCCTTTACTCTTCGACGTGCGACAGTCGCTGCGATGTGATCCACTCGTCCCGATGCGTGTTCACGAGCTCGGCCGCCTTCTGCCAATAGGCCTTGCTGCCGCGGGTGCGGATATCGAAGCCGGCGCGGTTGCGGAACTCGATCAGTTCGACGCCGTCCGCGCCTGGACGATAGGTATAGGGAACGTCCGCCGGCACGAAGAAGCCGTCGCCGGGGCGGAGGTCCTCGGTGCCCAGCCGGATGCCGCCGGCGATGATGTAATAGACGCAGTCGCAATCGTGCGAATGGAGCGGCAGCGGGAAGAAGCGCTTGAACCAGACATGGACCACGCTCATCCCGAAGGCGGCGAAGACGACGCGCGAGCTGGCACCATCGCTCAGGCCGGCAAGAACGCTGTCGTCGGGAACGAACGCGCCGGCCGCGGTCGCGTCGGTCATGATCGGCGATTCCATGATGTCGAGCGCATCGCGGAAGCGGAAGATCTGCATCTGCGGGCGGACGGCCTCGGCGTCGGAAACTGGTGCGGTACGGCTTGCCATCGTCATCCCCGTCGCGGCATCGTGCTTATGATACCGGAGAGGATCATATATCCGGGGTCGAAGCCGAGTAAAGTGGAATCAGGCTTGTTCGGTGCCCGACCGTCGGCGGCTGGAAGAGCGGCCGCCGAGTGACTAAGCGCGTGACGGGCACGCGAGCGGGCGCGTGCGGAGCGTTGGCGATGACGACGAAATCCACTCCCGCCGAGCCGCGTGCCGGCAAGGCGAAGCGGGGACGTCCCGCCGGCGGCGAGATCGAGGAGCGCAAGGCGCGGATCGTGCGGTGCGCGAAGGTGGCGTTCATCGCGCGCGGCTATTTCGACGTGTCGCTCGCGGCGATCGCCGCCGAGGCCAAGGTGACGAAGCGCACGATCTACCAGCATATCGGCGACAAGGAAGCGCTGTTCCGCGCCGTCCTGTTCGAAGGGTTGCAGGACGCCATGCGCAGCCGGATCGACCTGAAGCTCGATTGTCGATCGGTCCACGACACGCTGATGTCGCTGGCGCGGCAGCTGATCGCGCACGCCCTGGCGGACGACGTCGTCGCGCTCGACCGCGCGATGATACTGGCGAGGGACCGCTTCCCCAAATTCGTCAGCGACGTCATCGAGTCGGGCATGCAGCTGTCGAACGCCGCGCTGGCGGAGACCTTCGACCGCATGATCGAGGCCGGGATGCTGCCGCCCAACGACACGAGCCGCACGGCCGACCTGTTCTACGACGTGGTCGTCGGCAACCGCGGCAACCGCATGGTGCAGGGCCACCCCGAACGGATGCCGGATCAGGAGGAGCTCGGCGAGCGCGTGTCGCTGTTCCTCCACGGCCGATTCGCGGCCCTTCCCGTCGAGCCGATCGGATCGCCCGCCGTGAAAGGGAGCGCCTACAACCTAAAGCACGGCTCGTCGGGCTGAAATCAAAGCTTGTCCCCTGTTCGCGTTTTATCGGCTAGGCGTCGGCAGGCGCTCGGGATGCCGGCGCGGCGGAACGGACGGAGGGGGTTGATCGTGGTGATCCATAGTCGCGTGGCACTTTCGGCACTGGCGGCGGCGCTGCTGTCGGGCCACGCCGCGGCCGCGCCCGCCGAAGCTCCTGCGGCCGATGCGGCCGCATCGGGCCTCGCCGACATCGTCGTCACGGCGCAGCGCCGGCAGCAGTCGGCGCAGGACGTCGGCATCGCGCTCAGCGTGATCACGGGCGAGACGCTGGCCAGGCGCGGGGTGAACGACATCGTCTCGCTGCAGTATCAGTCGCCGAGCTTCGAGATCACGCCGGCGTTCGGCGGCGGCCAGCCGCAATTCCGCCTCCGCGGCGTCGGTTTCGAGGACTATGCCACCAACAATACGCCGACGGTCGGCATCTATGTCGACGAGGTCGCCTTCCCGGTCCCGGTGACGACGCAGGGCGTGCTGTTCGACCTCGCCCGCGTCGAGGTGCTGCGCGGGCCGCAGGGCACGCTCTACGGGCGCAACACGACGGGCGGCGCGGTCAACTTCATCACCAACAAGCCGACCGACGAACTGTCGGCGGGCGGCACGGTCGAGTACGGCCGCTTCGGGCTGTTCGATGTCGAGGCTTTCGTCTCGGGCCCGATCACTGCGACGCTTAAGGCACGCATCGCCGCGACGACCGAGCAGGGCGGCGGCTTCCAGCGCAACCGCGACACCGACGAGCAACTCGGCGACGCCGACAAGCTGTTCGGCCGCGGCCTGCTCGAATGGACGCCGTCGGCCGGTGTCGACGTCACGCTCAACGTCCACGGCGGGCGCGACCGTTCGGAGAATACCGGGCTCTACCTGTTCGACGATTTCACCACGAAGAACTACCCGCCCGCCGGCGCGGTGAACTTCGTTCCCGGACCGACCATCCCCGCCGACGGCCACCGCGCCACCGGCTGGGGCTATTCGGCCGGCTATGCCGCGCTCACCGGCGCCGACCAGGACGACAAGCCGCATCGCCGCAACACGAGCTACGGCACCAGCCTCAACGCGCAGTTCACGCTCGCGCCGACGATCAAGCTGACGAGTATCACCGCCTACGACCATCTCCGCCGCCTCGAATACGACGACTGGGATGCCTCGCCGAGCCACGAGTTGGACACGTTCTGGGGCAGCAAGGTCGGCGTCTTCTCGCAGGAGCTGCGGCTGTCGTCGCTCGGCACCGACAAGTTCACCTGGGTCGCCGGCGCCTATTATTCGCACCAGACGCTGACCGAGACCTTCATCACCGACTTCACCGACAGCCTGGGCTTCTTCACCGACACCAGCTACCGCCAAAAAGCGAATTCGATCAGCGGCTTCGGCCAGGCGGAATACAAGGTGACCGACCAGCTCACGCTGATCGCCGGCGGCCGCTACGAGCACGAGAAGCGCGCGCTGCGCGACTTCTCGACGCAGATCATCATCCCGCCGACGGTGGACTTCCCGACCTTCGGCGACGGCAACCGCGACCAGAAGCTGAACAAGTGGAGCGGCAAGGTCGGACTCGAGTATCAGGTCGACCGGCGCGTCCTGCTGTACGCCAACGCGAGCAAGGGCGTGAAGTCGGGCGGCTTCACCGTCTACAACTCGCCCAACGCCGGCCAGATCGACGCCTTCAAGCCCGAGACGCTTTACGCTTACGAGGTCGGCTTCAAGAGCGACCCGGCGCGCCAGCTGCGCTTCAACGGCTCGGCCTTCTACTACGATTACCGCGACCAGCAGGTGCTCGGCGCGATCATCGACCCGGATGTCGGCGCCATCGGGCGGATCACCAACGCGCCGAAGTCGAAGATCTACGGCGGCGAGATCGAGCTCGATTTCGCGCCGACATCGCGCCTGCGCATCACCCAGTCGCTCGGTTACAAGAAGGGCGAATATGTCCGCTACAGCGACGTCGACCTGACGTCGGTCGCGAAGGACCCGGCGACTGGCCTTTACGCGGCGAGCTTCATCGACTTCAAGGGCCGACAGCTGCCGTTCGCCAACTGGAGCTACCAGGGATCGGGCAGCTACACGCTGCCGATCGGCGACTATCAGCTCGTCGCCGAGGGCAATTACAGCTACCGCGACACGACGCCCAACTTCCTCGGGCCGGCCTTCACCGTCGGGCGCTTCTGGCTGGCGAACGCCAACCTGACGTTCAGCCCGCAGAACGGCAACTGGTCGGTCGGCGTCTACGGCCGCAACATCCTCGGCGAGAAATACGACCTGACGCGCAACTACTTCCTGCCGAACGCCAAGATCGCCGCGCCCGGACGCCCGGCGAGCTACGGCGTGCGGCTCGGCTTCAACTTCTAGGAAGCGCCGCGTGCGGACCGTCGGGCTGATCGTCGGCGGGCTCGTCCTGCTGCTCGTCGTCGCCGGCATCGGCGGCTGGCTCTACCTGCGGGCGCCCGACATCCCGGCCGCCGAGCTCGCCGCACGCTACGCCCGGCCGAACTCGCGCTACGCCGATCTGCCGGGCGGCGTGCGCCTCCACTATCTCTACAGCGGCCCGGCGAACACGCCGCCGGTGCTGCTCGTCCACGGCTTCGGCGACAACGGCTTCTCGTGGGACGGCTGGACGAAGATACTCGCCGCCCGCCACCGCGTGCTGGTGGTCGACCTGCCCGGCCACGGCCTGACGGAGGCACCCGCCGGCTTCGCCGCGACGCCCGAGGGCTATGCCGAGCTGCTCGATGCCTTCCTTGACAAGCTGGGGCTGGCGCAGGCCGCGGTCGCGGGCAACTCGCTCGGCGGCGCGGTCGCCTGGACGCTGGCGCTGCGGCACCCCGACAAGGTCGGCGCGCTGATCCTGGTCGACGCCGCCGGCTGGCCAAGCGAATCGCTCAAGAAGCCGCCGCTTGCCTTCCGCCTGATGCAGTACCAGGCGGGCCGCGACCTGATCGCCTCGATCGATAATACGCCGTTGATCCGCGAGGGCCTGAAGAAGGACGTCGTCGACCAGTCGGTGCTGACCGAGGACTTCATCCGGCGCTGGGCCGATCTCCAGCGCCTGCCGGGGCATCGCACGATCCTGATGTCGCTGCGTCCGGGCGCGATCGCCGCGAGCAAGGCGGTGCTGGCCGGCATCACCGCGCCGACGCTGATCCTGTGGGGCGCGGACGACCAGCTCATCGACGTCGCCGCGGCGCACAAGTTCGCCGACGCGATCCCGCATGCGAAGTTGATCATCTACCCCGATGTCGGGCATCTGCCGCAGGTCGACGCGCCGGAGCGTTCGGCGCGTGACGTGGCCGCGTTCCTGGATGCCGCGCGGGAGTAGCGATGGCCAGCGATCTCTGGGGCAACGCCGTCAGCGATGCCCCTCCTGCGGTGCTCGCGGCGATCGACGATTTCGCCGGCGGGCTGGTCGCCTATCAGCTGCGCGCGGTGTCGCCGCTCGCGGTCGCCGTCGACCACCCCGAGCACGCGCTGGTCAACGCCTATGCCGGGATGCTCCACCTGTTCGCCGAGCAGGCGGGCGCGGAAGCCGCGGCGGCACCGTTC